>DAOUPQ010000105.1 GCA_030626085.1 Flavobacteriia bacterium | reverse complement strand
GTTTTCTAATACCGAATTAGAGTTGATTAGTGATGATAATGGAATAAAAAGATACAATCAACGATTTGAAATAAAAATTTATAATATAATTGAAGAGTTGGTTAATAATATTATAAAGCACAGTAAAGCTAAAAATGCTACTATTAACTTGATTGAACGTGACAATAACCAGTTGATAATTCAAATTATTGATGATGGAATTGGGTTTGATGTTAAAAAAGGACGATCTAAAAATGGTTTAGGTTTAAGTCATATCGAAGCCCGTGTAAAGGTTATGAAGGGAGTTCTTAATATTAATTCTAAAATTGGAGAAGGAACAAGTGTTTTTATCTCTGTACCAATATATAATACTGAAGAGAAAGATAAAATTGCCTAAATTCTTTTTTCTAACTCAATAATTTCTAACTTTCTAATATCACTATTGTCTATTTCAAACCTAAGCATTGTCCTGATATTATGAACTCCATATTTACCTGAAGCTCCGGGGTTCATATGTAATAAGTTTAATTTTTTATCGAATTGAACTTTTAAGATATGCGAATGACCTGATATAAATAGATCAGGAGGATTATTTTTAATTTCATTTTTTATTCTATAATCATATCTGTTGGGATAACCTCCAATATGTGTCATCCACACTTTTACATTTTCTAATGTAAATCTCTGATCAAGTAAGAAATCATTTCTAATAGTAAAATCATCAATATTACCATATACGGCACGCAATTTTGTAATGTTCTTAATTTTATCGGTAATTTTAATGTTACCAATATCTCCTGCATGCCAAACTTCATCCGCTTGACGGCAATAATTTAGCATTTTATCATCCATAAAGCTATGTGTATCAGATAATAGTAAGATTTTTTTCATAAAAATTATCAAATTATTATTAAAGTTTATCTTTGTTATCAAACAAAAGTACATTTTTTGAGATATTTTATTGAACTTTCATACAACGGAAAAGAATATCATGGATGGCAAAATCAGCCAAACGCTATTTCTGTACAAGAAGTTTTAGAAAATTCATTTTCAATATTATTAAGACAAAAAATTGCAATTATGGGCTGTGGTAGAACAGATACCAGTGTTCATGCTGAACAATTTTTTGCTCATTTTGATATAAATAATGAACTTGATGATGATTTTTTATATAAAATAAATTCATTTTTACCGGAAGATATAGCTATACGCCATTTTTTTTTGGTTGATGAAAATGCACATGCCCGATTTGATGCGACATCAAGAAGTTATGAATACAGAATTTATTTAGGAAAAACCCCTTTTTTATTGGATTCAACTTGGCAAATACATTCAAAAAAAATTGATATTTCTTTGATGAATAAAGCTGCAAGAGAACTAAATAATTACACTAATTTTAAGGGTTTTTCCAGATCAAATAGTGATGTTAAAACATATGATTGCAAAATTTCAAATGCTATTTGGAAAAAAGAAGATAATCTGTTGATCTTTTATATTACTGCAAATCGTTTTTTGAGAAATATGGTGCGTGCAATTGTTGGAACCTTACTGGATGTTGGTTTGGGTAATAAAACAATTGAAGAATTTAAATTGATTATTGAGAGTAAAAATAGAAGTAAAGCAGGAGCTTCTGCTAAAGCAAAAGGATTATTTTTAACAAAAGTTGAATACCCTTTTATAATTAAAAAATGATTGAGATCAATGTCTAAAGAAGATAAAAAATTATCAGGAAAAGTTTTTGATATACAAGTATTTAGAAGATTGATGTCTTTTGTAAAGAATTATCATTTTCAATTTATAATTTCAATAATTTCTGTTATCCTTCTCGCTATTTTTGCTGCAATAAGACCAATACTTTTACAAATAATAATTGATGATTATATAACAAATAAAAATGCCCAACAATTATTGAATTATATTATTTTGATGTTAATCGTATTAATTATTGAAGTAATTTTTCAATTGATATTTATTTATTTTGCTAATTGGTTAGGGCAAAATATTATTAAGGATATCAGAATAATGTTATTCAATCATTTGTTACATTTTAAAATGAAATATTTTAATACTCAGGCTGTAGGAAAATTGGTAACAAGAGTAGTTTCTGATATCGAAACAATTGCAAGTATTTTTGGTCAGGGTTTGTTTATTATTATAAGTGATATACTTAAAATGTTGGTTATTTCTGGTGTAATGCTTTGGATCAATTGGCGTTTGGCATTAATTGTTTTTGCAATTTTACCTTTTTTGATCTATGCGACTAAAATTTTTCAAAAAGCCATGAAGTCAGCATTTCAGGAAGTTAGAACAGAAGTTGCCAATTTAAATACTTTTGTTCAAGAGCGAATCACAGGTATGAAGATCGTTCAGTTATTTGTTCGCGAAAAAATTGAGTATGGAAATTTTAAACGAATAAATGAAAAACATAAAAATGCTTGGGTAAAAACGGTTTGGTATAATTCAATATTTTTCCCTGTTGCTGAAATTTTACCTTCCATTGCGATAGGTTTAGTTGTATGGTACGGAGGTTTACAAGCAGCATTAAGTAGTTCGGTTACAGTCGGAGAAATCATCAGTTTTATTATGATGAACAACATGTTATTTAGACCATTAAGACAAATAGCTGATAAATTTAATACTTTGCAAATGGGTATGGTAGCTGCTGATAGAGTTTTTAAAATTATAGATACTAATGAAACGGAAGTTGATAATGGGAAAGTTATTTCAGGGACTTTTAAAGGCAGAATTGAATTTGACAATGTTCATTTTAGTTATGTAAAAGAAGAAGAGGTTATCAAAGGAATTTCTTTTAATGTAAAACCCGGAGAAACTGTTGCAATTGTTGGAGCAACCGGAGCCGGAAAATCAACAATTATTAATTTATTAAACAGGTTTTACGATATTAAAATAGGACAGATTAAAATTGATGATATACCAATTGCCGATTATAATTTACATGAATTGAGAAACCATATAGCTGTTGTTTTACAGGATGTTTTCTTATTTTCGGATACGATCTTTAATAATATTACTTTAAAAGATCCAACAATTTCATTAAATGATGTAAAAAAAGCTGCAAAAGAAATTGGTATTGATGATTTTATTATGTCTTTACCCAATAATTATAATTATAATGTGAAGGAAAGAGGGGTAATGCTATCGGTAGGGCAAAGACAATTAATTGCATTTTTAAGGGCTTCAGTGAGTAAACCAAGTGTATTAATTTTAGATGAAGCAACTTCTTCGGTTGATACTTATTCTGAAATATTAATTCAGAATGCCACTGAAAAAATAACCAAAAATCAAACATCCATTATTATTGCCCACAGATTAGCAACGGTTAAAAAAGCCGACAAAATTATTGTGATGGATGATGGTAAGATTGTTGAGCAAGGCACACACAAACAATTATTATCAAAAAATGGTTATTACAGTAAATTATATACGATTCAGTTTTTGCAAAAGAAAGCAGGTTAACCCATATTATTCAAAAAGAATGTGAGTTAAAATCGTAGATCTTCTTTAATGATTTCAATCAGATCATCGGAGTCTTCAAATAATACAAAAACACCATTGTTTACATATGAAATCTGACCGGTTTCCTCAGAAACTACTATAGCTAGAGCATCTGATCTAACTGAAATACCTAAGGCAGCTCTATGGCGTAAACCAAAATGTGAGGGTATTTCTAAAGAATTATCGATGGGTAAAATAACTCGTGTAGCTGTTATGTGATTATCTTCAATGGTAATGGCGCCATCGTGTAAAGGGCTGTTTTTATAAAAAATACTATTTAAAATTGATTTATTGACTTCAATATTTTGTGAATCACCTGTGATTTTAACAAATTCTAAACTGTTATTCCTTCCTAAAACAATCAATACGCCTGTTTTGATCTTAGACATTTCATCACAAAAAGTTATAATTTCTTCAATATCATTTGAAGTTGTGCTCAATTCGGATTTAAAAAATCTTAAATTTTTTAAAAACCCTTTTTTGGCAAAGTTTGTTGAACCGAGCATTAATAAGAATTTTCTAATTTCTTGTTGAAAAACAATGATCAGTGCTATAAACCCACCACCTAAGAATTTTCCTAAAATATCACTTAAGAGTTCCATTTTTAAGGCCAGAGTAAGTTTCCATATCAAATAGATGATAGCAATACCTATAAAAATATTGAAAGCGGCAGTTCCTCTAATTAATTTGTATATGTAAAAAAGTAATACAGCTACTAAAACTATATCAAGAATATCTAAAAAACCGGGATGTAAGAAATCAAGTGAATCCAAATTGGTCTAGTTTTTGTAAATGTAATAATTATTCTTCACTAAAAATATATTCAGAATTTTCAATATTAAAACCTCCGGCAAAAAGTTTGGTTTTAACCGTTAAATATTTATTATAAGAGAGATTTTGATCAAATGTTAAAAGTACTGTTCTATTACTTAGTGAATCAATAGATATTGTAGTTTTGAGTTCTTTAATGAAATCTTTGGTTTTTTTATGATCTATTTTGATAGATTCCTTGCTAAAGTGAAGTAATACTGGATCTATGTTTTTTTCTTTATTAATTTCAGAAATGACATTTTTATAAGCTTCTTGGGTAAAAATATAATTAGTGTTGGTAAAATCAAGTTGAGAAAAAGTCTTTGAGAGTGTATCCGCATAACTAAAATAATTGTTCATATCTCCTGTTTCATGAGGAGAATCTTCTTTTAATTTTTCTTGAAGCTCATGGAGTTTTGGCATAATCTCTCTCAGTGGTAAACGTTTGTCAATATTAAAAATTAAATGAGTATTGCTTATTTTATTATTTTTATTTAAAATAGCGATTGTATCATTTTCTATTACATTAAAAAACATCCAAATACTTGAATTGTTTTGAATGTCAATTAAGCCTTCGACACCAATTTTGGGCAATTGAATTTCTTTTTTATTACAACTTGCAACTAAAATTAGCAGGATAAATATTTTAAGATATCTCATAGGTTTTAGAAACAATTTTAATAGTTTCAACAGCTTCTTTAACATCGTGAACTCTCAGGATATTACTACCATTTAACAGTGCAATAGTATTAGTAACACTCGTTGCATTTAAAGCTTCATCTGCTGTGATATTGAGTAATTTATAGATCATAGATTTTCTTGAAATTCCCGTTAATAACGGAAGATCAAATGATTTAAATAATTTAAGTTTTTGCAATAGCTCATAGTTTTGATCAAGTGTTTTGCCAAATCCAAAACCTACATCTAATATGATATCATTTACGCCCAAAACATTTAATTGATTGATTTTTTTTGAAAAATAATAAATAATATCTTTTATAATATCTTCATAATCAGTTAATTTTTGCATGGTTTGCGGTGTACCGGGCATATGCATTAATACGTATGGAACTTGTAATTTAGCAATGGTTTCAAACATGTTTTTATCTAAATTTCCTCCCGATATATCATTGATCATACAAGCCCCAATTTCAACACAAGTTTTTGCAACTTTACTTCTAAAAGTATCTATTGAGATAAAGATATCAGGAAAATTCTTTAAAATAAATTCTAAAGTTTGAGAAATGCGATTTAATTCTTCATTTTCATTTAGATCTTTAGCACCGGGACGGGAAGAATAAGCACCAATATCAATAAATGTTGCACCTTCAACAATCATTTTTTCAACTTGAAGTAATATTGATCTTTCTGATCTGTATTTTCCGCCATCGTAAAAAGAGTCGGGTGTTAGATTTAAGATTCCCATCACTTTTGGCTTATTGAGATCAATTAAATTTCCTTTACAGTTGATTGTCTTCATTTTGTAATCTATTTACTTGCAACTGTATTAACAACTTTACTCAATTTTGGAGCTTTATAATTAACCATTTTGTTAATTAACTCAGGTATAGAATCACTAACCAAAAGCATATCTCTATTGCTTTGTTTTAAAAAACCTTCACTTACCATAACATCGAGTTGTTTTAAACTATAATCAAAATATCCATTGGTGTTTAACATGCCTACAGGTTTGTTTTCAATGCCTAATTGCCCGAGGGTTAAAGCTTCATAGATCTCATCTAAGGTACCAAAACCACCTGCGAGCGCAATATAACCATCTACCATTTTACTGATTTTAACTTTTCTCTTCGACATTTTTTTAGTGATGATCATTTGTGTTATTGTTTTATGAGCCACTTCTTCATGACGCAGTAAATCAGGAATAACACCTATTACTTCTCCATTATTGTCTAAAATGGCATCTGCTATAACACCCATCATACCAATTTTCCCACCACCATATACCAAACCAATATTATTTTTCGCAAAATAATTTCCTAAACTTTTTGCATCTTTTGCATAAACAGAATTAAAACCAATACTCGAGCCACAAAATACAGCAATTCTATTCATAGTAAGATGTTTTGATACTTATCAATATATTTGTAAAAATAAACAAAGCAAAGATATTAATTGATAAGTTTTTTATAAATTCGTTTCGACTTTAAATTTTTAACTGAATTCAATAATTTAACCATTTTTATGAATAAGACCTCAAAACAATATGATGAAATTGTGCAAAAATGTCGTAACCTTTTTTTTAATAAAATGAATGATTACGGAAGTGCCTGGCGTATTTTG
>DAOUPQ010000094.1 GCA_030626085.1 Flavobacteriia bacterium | reverse complement strand
ATGCTTTCTGATCCTAATAAAATTTACCCAGGACAGGTTTTACGTATTCCAAATTTATAATCAATTACTTATATCCCTGAAATTATTTTTTTCAGGGATTTTTTTTGACCACTTTTTCAATCAATTCAATTACTTTTTTTGAAGAAATACTTCTCATCACATCTTCATATCCCTCACATACTTTATTACCATAGATCGAACAAGGAATATTAGGAAACTTTTTTAAATCAGGAATTACTGCATATTCAATTGGTTGATCAAAGGGATAAAAACCTGTAAAAGGATGTGTAACGCCCCACAAAGTTATTGTTTTTACACCCTGCATTGCTGCCAAATGTGCATTAGCAGAATCCATACTTAACATGCAATCTAAATGAGAGACAACAATCAATTCTTCTGCTAATTTCAACTTTCCGGCTAATGAAAAAGTGCCTTTAAAGTTTTTTTCAAAAGAATTTAATATATCAGTCTCTTTTT
Organism: Flavobacteriia bacterium; assembly: GCA_030626085.1. GTDB lineage: Bacteria > Bacteroidota > Bacteroidia > Flavobacteriales > Flavobacteriaceae > Namhaeicola. Next base: position 6,873 of record DAOUPQ010000094.1, on the reverse strand, counting down.
TACCACCTCCAAAAAAAATGATCTTATAATTTGAATTTCCTGATAGTTCTCTAATAACTTCTTCCATCATATCTAAAGGATACATTTTAGATTTATATTGTGCAAAGGGCGCTATTCCAATTAATATTTTATCATTATTTTTGATTAATTCTATGATATTTGATGGTATTTCTTTCTTTAAAGGGAATTGATGTTTGGATAGATCAACTTTAAAACCCAACGCTATAAAAACATTAGCATAACGTTCATGAGTTGAACGTAATTGTTTAAAGATTTTATTCTGTGTTCTGATTAAAGCTTTTTTTTCTGTTCTGCCTTTATCTATTACAGCAATTTTTTTATTTGAAAAAGAAAAGAAAAATCTTAAAATTTTTGAACGTAGAACATTATGGATATCAGCTACAGCATCAATATCTAGTTCTAATAATTCATTTGATAATTTTTTTAATCCTAAAATTCCTTTGTGTACACCTTTCACATCTGCAACATAAAAACTAACATTTGGAATATCATCAAATAATGGTTTTAAAAAAGCTCTAGATAAAACGGTAATCTTTACATCTGGATTTTGATTAACAAATACTCTTAAAACAGGGATAGTCATAGCAACATCTCCCATTGCAGAAAAACGAATTACTATAATATGTTTTGGTTTATTCACATTAATAAATTAAAAAACCTGTCTAAAGATAGACAGGTTTCGTGAAATATTTAAAATAAAATTTATCCATTAATAATTTTTTCTTGGTGAACTATTGATTCTTGATGAATTGCTTTAAATATTTTTTCAATAAATGCTTGTGTTAAACCCTGATCTAAACCTTTGTCTACCATGTTTTGTAAAATCTCTTGCCATCTTGTATTTTGTAAAACTGCAACATTACTTTCTCTTTTTGACATTCCTATGCTTTCAACAATTTTCATCCTTTCTGATAGAGTTTCTATCAATTGATCATCTTTTTCATTAATCTCCTGGCGAAAAGCATTTAATTTTGAAATATATTCTTCATTTTCAAATCTGGGTTTTCTCACTTTTAAATCGTCCATTATTTCTATCAAACGCTTTGGTTTAATCTGTTGCTTTGCATCACTCCACGCTTCATCAGGATTACAATGTGTTTCAATCATAAATCCATCAAATTTTAAATCTAAGGCAGTTTGAGACACTTCAGAAATCAATTCTCTGTTTCCACTAATATGTGATGGATCATTGATTATCGGTAATGAAGGATATCTGTTTTTTAGATCAATCGGAATTTGCCAACTAGGAATATTTCTATATTTTGATTTTCCAAAAAATGAAAAACCACGGTGAATAGCACCTAAGTTTTTAACGCCCATTTTAAGAAATCTCTCTATGGCACCAATCCATAATTCTAAATCAGGATTTATAGGATTTTTTACCAACACAATTTTATCAGTATCTCTTAATGCTTCAGCTATTTCTTGAACTGCAAAAGGATTAACAGTAGTTCTTGCTCCTATCCATAAAACATCAATATCAAATTCCAAAGCAAGTTTTGCATGTTGTGCATTGGCTACTTCAATGGCGGTTAACAAACCCGTTTCCTCTTTTACCTTATGTAGCCAAGGTAAAGCTTTAGCTCCGTTACCTTCAAAAGTTCCAGGGCGCGTTCTTGGTTTCCAAACTCCTGCTCTAAAAATGGTAACATCTGTATTTTTTAATTCGTGAGCCACATCTAAAACCTGTTTTTCTGTTTCGGCACTACATGGGCCTGCAATTACCAAAGGATGACTCAATTGCATGTTTTCTAACCATGCTCTAAAATTAGTGTTTTCCATTTTTTTTAATTTTTAATTCCAGTTAAAATACTCTTTATTCGATTTGTATTTTGCATCATTGTAAAAACCTCTTCTGCTGATTCGTTAGTTAATATTTCTTTGAACTGATTTAAATTTTCTATGTATGCATTTAATGATTCCAATATACTTTCTTTGTTTTGTAAAAAAATTGGAGTCCATGTTTCGGGATTACTCTTTGCCAATCTAACTGTTGAGGCAAAACCACTTCCTGCCATATTAAAGATACTTTTTTCATCTTTTTCAATTTCCAAAACAGTTTTTCCGAGCATAAATGAACTGATATGCGAAAGATGAGAAACATAAGCTATATGTTTATCGTGTTGTTTAGCAGACTCCATAAATACATTTCGCATTTTTAATTTTTCAAATAATGAAACTGCCTTTTCAATCATTTCTTTTTTACTCAAATTCTGCTCACAAATAATATTTACTTTACCAGTAAATAAATCATAAATAGCAGCTTCCGGACCAGAAAATTCTGTACCGGCTATGGGATGAATGGCAACAAAATTTTCTCTTTTCGGATGCTTCTTTACAGCTTCACAAACAATGGCTTTTGTTGAACCAACATCAAAAACTAAAGTATTGTCATCGATCAAATCTAAAACCTGCAAAGTAATATGCGGAATAATATTTACTGGAACTGCAATGATAACAACATCAACTTCTTTAACAATATCAATAGTTGATTTTTTATAAATAATTCCCAATTCTAAAGCTTTTTCTAGATAATCGGGGTTTTTGTCTATTCCATAAATAGTTGCCCAGGTTACTTTTTTTAACTCTAAAGCTAAAGAGCCCCCTATTAATCCTAATCCGATAACTGCTATTTTTTTCATGATACTCTTGTTAATACTTCTTGTATTTTTTCTTCTACAACACAAATTGAAAATCTTATATAACCTTCACCATTCTCACCAAATACAGTTCCCGGAGCAACAAAAACATTTTTATCATATAATAATTTATCTGTAAATTCATTTGATGATCTTCCTTTTGGGATTTTCGCCCAAACAAATAAACCTGAACTGTTTTTATCATAACTACACTGCAAAACATCACAAATTTTCCAAACTATTTCTCTACGCTTTGCATAAATATTATTGATACTTTTAAACCATTCTATCGGTAGATTTAAAGCAGCAATTGCTCCTTTTTGAATACCAAAATACATTCCTGAATCCATATTACTTTTAACTTGTAAAATACTTTTAATATTCTCTTTATTTCCTAAAACCATACCAACTCTCCATCCGGCCATATTAAAGGTCTTACTAAGAGAATTTAATTCAATGGCAATTTCTTTAGCTCCCTTAAAAGATAAAATGCTCTTTGGATGATCATTTAAAATAAAACTATACGGATTGTCATTCACCAATAATATTTGATGTTTTTTAGCAAATATTATTAATTTTTTAAACAATTCATCAGTTGGATTGGTTCCGGTTGGCATGTGCGGATAATTTACCCACATAATTTTTACTTTAGATAAATCCATTTTTTCTAAGGCTTTACAGTCTGGTAACCAATTGTTTTCTTCCGTTAAATTATAAAAAATTGGTTCTGCTTCCACCAATTTAGTTACTGAAGTATAAGTAGGATAACTTGGATTAGGAATCAAAACCTGATCTCCTTTATTTAAAAAAGCCATTGAAATATGTAAAATGCCCTCCTTTGATCCCATCAATGGCAATATTTCATGATCTTTATCTAGTTTAACATTGTAGTGCTTTTCATAAAAATTGGCTATTGATTCCCGTAATTCAGGAATACCCTGATAACTTTGATATCCATGATTATTTGGATTTAATGAAGCTTTTGATATGGCTTCAATAACTTCCCGAGGTGGTTGTAGATCAGGACTGCCAATTCCCAAATTAATAATTGGTTTACCCTTACCGATTAATGATCTCACCTCTTTTAATTTTGTTGAAAAGTAATACTCTTTTATATTTTTCAATCTATTTGCTTTTTCAAACTTCATATCCCTTGTTTTGGTGGTATTCTCCTAAAATTTGTAAATGATTTACTTTTTTATTGATCAAATGCAAGGCGTTTTCATATAGTTTAAAATCTTCTATCATTAGATCAATAAAAAAAGCATAACTCCAGGGTTGATCAATAATTGGCATAGATTGGATCTTAGTCAAATTAATCTCATGTTTAGCAAAAATGTCTAAAACTTCCGCTAAACTTCCTTTGTTGTGTTTGGTGATAAATTTTATTGATGCTTTGTTTTTTGTTCCATCTATTTTACTTTCATGATAAGGTGTATTTTTACCTTTCTTTAAAATAAAAAATCTAGTAGAATTATGTTTAATGGTTTGAATATCATCTTTAATAATATCTAAATTAAATAATTGAGCAGCTTCTTTACTGGCAATTGCAGCAATACCTTTTAAACTTTTAGTTTGGATCTTTTCAGCAACTTCGGCAGTATCCTTCTCTTCAATTAATTTAATATCCGGATGATTTCTGAAAAATTTTCTACATTGCAAAATTGCCATAGGATGCGACCAAACTTCTTTGATATCCTTTAGTCTCTGCCCTTTTAATGCCATTAAATTATGGTGAATATTCAGATAAAGTTCTCCTTCAATATTCAAATTATACTCATCAATTAAGGCATAATTTGGTAAAATGGCTCCTGCAATAGAGTTTTCAATTGCCATCACTGCACTATCAACTACATCATTTTTTAGCAGAATGGGGATTTCTGTAAACGACATGCATTCTATCAATTCAATTTTATTGCTAAAATATTGTCTGGCAACAATATCGTGAAACGATCCTCTAATCCCTTGAATGGCTACTTTCATAAATTTTTGACTAAAAAAAAGTCTCGAAATATTTCGAGACTTTTTATGTTTATCTTTAGTTTTAACTTAAATACATATCATATCTCGCTCCTATCGCTAAAATAAAAGTAAAAAAGTGTAAAAAAATTAAATAAATTTTTCATTTTTTTAAAATCTGCAGTAAATTTATAAATATATTTTTAAATTACAATAATTTTTATCTAATATTTAACAAATTATTTAAATTTCATTCAAAATATTGCAAACCAAATAATAATATACTACTATTCAATCATATTAAAAAGTTGCAAAATTCTACAAAAGAAGACATCTTAAAATTTAAAGTATCTTTTAGATCAGCTGTTTAAGCAAATATATTTAAGATATACACATTGTTCTTAAAAAAAGTTTTTTCTTTGTGTTTATAAAAAATGAGAAATGTCGATTCTAGTTCAAAATATTACTAAAAACTATGGTGATCAAAAAGCATTAAACGATGTTAGTTTTGAGATAAATTCCGGAGAAATTGTAGGGTTTTTAGGGCCAAATGGAGCGGGAAAATCTACCATGATGAAAATTATAACAACTTATATTTCTCAAAATAGTGGAAATATAATAGTTAATGGATTTGATACTTTACAAAATCCCCTGAATGTTAGAAGATCTGTAGGCTATCTGTCTGAGCACAATCCTTTATATACGGAATTATATATTAAAGAATATTTACAGTTTAATGCAAATATTCACCACATTTCAAAAAACAGAATTAATGAAATAATTGATCTAATCGGTTTAAAACCAGAAAAGAATAAAAAAATAAGTCAGCTTTCTAAAGGATACAAACAAAGGGTTGGTTTGGCAGCTGCATTATTACACGATCCTGAAGTATTGATTTTAGATGAACCTACTACCGGTTTAGACCCAAATCAATTAGCAGAAATTAGAAATCTAATTAAAGAAATTGGCAAAACCAAAACGGTTTTATTATCAACGCACATCATGCAAGAAGTTGAAGCAATGTGTGACAGGGTTATTATAATTAATAAAGGAGAGATTGTTGCTGATAAAAATTTGAAAGAGTTATTAGAGAATCAGGAACAAATTATTGAAGTAGAATTTAATCTTGGTGTAGAAGAAGCGTTATTGAAAAAAATATCAAATATTAAGACAGTAAAAAATGTATTTGATAACACTTGGTATTTAACTTTTGATACTAAAAATGATATGCGTTCAAAAATATTTGATTTTGCCCAAGAAAATGGGTTAAAAACATTACAATTACAACAAAAAACAACTAGTTTAGAAAATTTATTCCAAACACTTACAAATTAAGTCATCATATTTTGTTCAAAAAAACAATTGTATTTTTTGTATTGATATTTTTCTCTTTGAAAATCTTTTCGCAAGAAGAAAATAAGGACTTTTATATCACCAAAGGAAAAGGTTTCGAATTCCATTTTTTTGAAGATAAATATTTACTTCAAGTTGATTTTAGAGGTCAGTTTAGAGCAAATTATTTACAGGATGAATTTCCAATATTAGGTGAGGACTTTACAGAAGAAAGCACCAATTTTAAAATAAATAGAGCCAGAATAAAAATAGGTGGATATATTTATAAGCCCTATTATAAGTTTTATTTTGAACAAGATTTAGTTGGGGGTAATTTACTTGATTTTAGAGTGATGATTGAAAAATATCCTTTTTTAAAATTAAAAGTCGGGCAATGGAAAGCTAGGTATTCAAGAGAAAGAATTATATCTTCAGGAAATCAACAAGATGTAGAAAGATCAATAATCAATAGTGTTTTTACAATTGACAGACAACAAGGAGTTTCACTTTATGGAAATTTAAAAGGGAATGGAGCTGCAAATTTTAATTATTGGGCATCCGTTTTTTCAGGTACCGGCAGAGGTGGAACTTCTAATGATAATAGTACTTTAATGTATTTGTTGAGGCTTCAATGGAATCCAAATGGAGAAATATTAAATTTTTCGGGTTCAGATTTAAAAAATCACCAAAAATTTATTTCATCATTTGCTATTGCAGGAGTTACCAACACAAGTAAATATACACAATTTTCAACAAGTGGTGGAGGACAATTACCTGGTTTTGAAGATGGAGTTGACGGACAATATAAAGTAGATCAATTTTTATTTGAAACAGCTTTTAAATATAAAGGGATCTCATGGCAGCAAGAATTACATTATAAAAATGTGGATGACAAGGTTAATTTGGAGCGAACTTCTCTGAT
>DAOUPQ010000109.1 GCA_030626085.1 Flavobacteriia bacterium | reverse complement strand
TTTAAAAGTGAAATATTAAAAGAACCAAAATGTCCCTCAATATTATAGATTTTTCATAGCATAACATTGATAACGTATAAAATTTAAAATTATTTTAATTCAGTTTCATCCATAAAAAAACCGGCACGCAATTAATGTACCGGCTAACAAAAAAAACCTATTAGAAATAATTTAGCCTAAATCTTATCTTATTTAAAAGCTTGGTATAACCCATCTTTACACAAATATCATAAAGAGTATTAAGCTCATTTACTCTTATGAGATCCTTGTTTAGTCTTCTTTTTATGTGAGATTGTGAGATCATTATTCTGCAAATTTTTGATAATCTATTTTAGCAACGTAATTATCCATTATCAATCCCTCTGGTGCATATCGTATCAAATGAATTTCTACACGTTCTCCAAAGTCCTTTAACCGCTGTGATGCATTATAAAAATCTAATATTGCTTTATAGTAATCTCCTTTGCTTTCTGATAAATATTTTTCAAAATCTTTTTTAGTAAATGTACTTACCAATCCTTTAGCTGTTACCTTTGGAGAATACTTATTCATTGATAGCATAAGCCTTTGTATAGTCTTAAATAAACCATCCAATTTAGTAAGTGATACCTTACAATCATTTTCTAAGATAGTGTCCTTATTTGCTTCTAAGTGCTTAGCACGTCCACTAAATTTAGTAAAGTATGTATCTGATAAATATGATCGTGGTGATGCAAACATTTCTATGTAATCTACATCGTAATCAGTACCTAAAACTGCTTCAACATTTTGCTGAATATCATTATATATTTTAAACAATTCTCCTTCTCTTGATAGGTTGTAATTGTACTGATCTAAATCTGTAAATAAATATTCCTTTTTCATTATAGTAGGTTATAAAGGTTAGATATCTTTTTTTTCAAGGCTTCAATCTTTGGCGAAAGAGTATCTTCCGGCCGTGGTAAAACGTCTTTAATAATACCTTCCGGCTCAACCCACACAATAAATTCCTTATACTCCATTTTTCCAACGGGCATTGGTATATTTCCCGTTTCGGATATAATCCAAATACTTTTATCATTTGCATCTATTCGAGCCTTAACACCACTATCAAAAGTGATCGTTTTAACCTTATTTTTTAAATCAAGTCTTGTATTGATATGATATTTTACAAATATATCTGCTATCTTTTTTTCATTTATATGAAGCTGAATAGCTTTTTTTACTCGAGCATTCTGTTTTTTTAGTTTTGCTTCTCTCCTGAGCTCTTTTGCTTTTAAGGTATAAACCCCTCTTGCAATGTTTGATCGTTTGTTGTTGTGTTCCATAATTTATTGTTTTTTAAAATTTATGTGATTAATTCTTTTAATTGATTTGGTGCAAACAATGGTAATTCTCTATCTTTAGTCGTTTGCTTATATCCAATATTTTCTGGTAAACCGTCATAGAAATATAGATCCTTCTCAAAATAGATTAATTGCTTTCCGAGAGAAGCTATTAGACAACTCTTAACAGTTTTATACTGCTTGCAGAAACCCCAGTCTTTAACAAAGTTTTCTTTTAAATAAGTTTCTTTATCCATTAGTCTCTTCATTGAATAGTTTATTATAATTATCTTCTGGAATATCTAAAAGCCTACTAACAAAATTATCATTCTCACTATTGATTGTAACATCAGCTGTTTCCTTTACCTTACCATATACATTTTCATGTAATAATTTGAAATGGTTAAATGATTCTTTAGATAGTTTGGCAAAGTATATCCAATAGGCTTTCTCTGATCCATAAACTTGCTCTATTGCTTCAATACCTAACTTAATTGATATTTGCTCATTTGTACGAGTTTTACGCCCTGAACCTGCTCTTTTACCACCGTGATTGTTATCGTTCATCTTGATATAATATTTGTTTAATCAAACTAAAAATGTAGTTTTTCCCATTGTCTTATAATTTTAATGTTGGTTTGTATTTCATTTGCAAATTCTTTACAGCATCATTAACATCACTTAATAATTTTAGGTTTGCGTTTATTTCTTTTTTAGATATCTTCTTTTTTTTCATTAGTAATTCATAAAATTGGTTAGTAATTTGGATCTAATTAATTTACTCATACTCACGCCAAGTTTAGATGCTTGCTTCTTTAAATCTGCTTTGTCTTTCGGTTCTACCTTGAATATAATTTTTTGTGTTTTCATACTTATTCTTTATACTATAACTATAAAGCATACTTTTTGTTTGTACCTTTATTAGTATCTATTATTAAAAAAGATGTGTTGTTAGATGAAACTGTTAAAGTTGCAGCATCATTAATTTTATTAGAGCATCTGACTGGCTTTGAGTAATGGGTGTTCCATTCAAATCAAAACAATCTTTTGGCTCTTCTGTTTTTCTATCTAATATTAATTTTTTGCATATTTCATAATCATAACTGGTAAAGGAAGAATCATAATAAATATTTTTAGGAATTTTAATCTTTTTAACCGGTTGCAATACAATATCTGCAATATCACTACCTTTTGGAAGGTTACTATTTTCTAATACGTCACTAACATTAATTTTGAAACCATATTTTTTTAATTCATTAGCCTTGGTTTGCCATGTATTAAAACAGTCCTTATCAGGAAAAGCAACTATATTATATTTTCTAATAGGTTGTAAGTTCTCATACTTAAAACCAGTTAAAGATCCAGTCGATAACCAAATATATTCAGGCATTATAATACTCATTACAATTGCTGTTTTTTCACTTTCTACAACTGCAATATATTTAGTTTCATTATTTACAAGATGCAAACCAAACAAACATTGTTTTAGGTTAAAATCATTCAATTTAAGCACACTTCTAACACTTGAGATATATCCTTTCCCTTCATTATTTTTAGCACGCTTACCATCATTTATATTGTATAACATTACTTTTCCATGATGCACATTATTTTGATTATCTATTTGCCAAAATATAGTTGATCCAGTCCAATGCTTTGAAGTTCCTATTTTGTATTTGTCAATAACATTTTTTACTTTTTCATTTGAGAAGATGTTGTATAGATATTGCACAAAATTATTTTCTTTGAAATGCGAATTGCTTTTTGAAACTAAATTGTAATTATGAAAACTTTGTGGTATTGGTGGTGGTGTATAATTATAATTTTCAATAAATTCTGTTTCGGGTTTTCTGTGATACTTACAATGTACCTCATGATCGCATCTGCCAAAACTTTCATGTAAATAATTTCCAGTTTCATTATCAATGTATCTAACAAATGTTTTTTTATTACATGCAGGACAAAAATATTTTTTGCTACCAGTTTCTAAAGAATATTTATATTTTTTCATGCTTTCGTATTTTTCAAAAGCGTACCAAACGTACCATACGTACACTGTACGGAAGTACGCTTAGTACGTTTCTTCATTAGCACTCTTTACCCATTTACGTACTGCGCCCTCTGAAACCCCATATTTTAAGCCAATTTCAACAAAAGTGCATCCTTGTTTTTTTAATTCAATAGCTTCCTCAATTCTTATTTCCCTTTCTTCTTTGGTAAATTCTTTTAAATGTTCCCTCTCTGATCCATATTCTATAAAGTCAAATTGAAGGAAATTTTTAGGTTTCCCTATTTGGCAAGAAATTACATTTTCATCATGAAATATTTTTTCAGTGAAGCGAGTTTTTATTTGTTTTAAATATCTCAAAGTTGGATCCTTTTGGCTTTCACCAATTGCAAAAATACTATCACAAAAATTGCTTAACATTTTACTGCCTGCTAAATCATTTACTGAAATAGGTTTTGATAGATCTCTTTTTGGTGTGTGTGCTAAAACTAAAATTGAAAGTTCATATTTATTTTTCAAAGTTTTCAAATGCTTCATTAATGGAAGTGCATTTTTTGCCTTTTCTGTTTCATTCTTTAGGTAAGTGATATTATCAATTATTAAAATTTTACTTTTAGTTTCAATTATTGATTGTTCCAAAGATAAATTTAAAAAATCTTCAAAAGATTGTTCTTTTGGCAATTCTACATCTGGGTTAATTTCAACCCTCATAAAATTATTATCAAAATGATAATGTTCTGAAAAATCTAAGGAATATCTATTTTCAAATTGTTTATCAGATAATTCAAAATCAAAATATAAAATAGGTTGTTTTTTAGCTTCAAATTTGAAACCATAAATGTTCTCTCCTTTACTGATACTGTTTCCAATTTGTACTGCGAGAATTGATTTACCTAAATTGGTATCTGCAAATAGAATACAAAGTTCACTTTCAAACCAAAATTCACTAAACAGCATCTGAGGTATCGGTCTATTCTTTGCCTGCTCGATCCATTGGTTACCAGTTTTTACAATGAATAAATTTTCATTGTTTACCGGATTCATTTTCTTGTGAACTTCGGCGGTTATATCTTGAACGCATAGTTCAACAATGGTTGTGTCATTTACTCCTTGAGTTTTCAACACCTTTTTATCAGATAACATTGGTTATCCAATTTTACCATTAGAAATTAAGTTTTCAATATCAGATGAGGCAAGGAAGGTTTTAGCACCTACTTTATGCTTGGTTAACATTCCCTCATTTATGTACTTGTGAAGAGTTGGAAATGAAATATTAAGTTTTTCACATGCTTCTTTTCTCGAGATCCATTTCTTTTCAGGTTGTACAATTGATTGTTGGCTGGTGTTTTCTTTTAGAATTTCTGTAAATTCTGAAACGGTAAGTTCAAATAATCTTTTCATTAAAATTGCTTTTAAAATTTATTACCTTTAAAATGAAATGAAAATTATATCTTTGTAAAGTAAGGGCTTTCAAAATTCTTACTTTGGTGTTGATACTTTCATTTATTTTGGGTGACTGGCTTAGCACCATTTTTTATTTGTATTAATTAATACTCATTAAGTATAATTCATAAGCTTCCTTTTTGTTTTCCATATATTTTCAAAATATGGGTTAATAATTCTGTTTTATTTTTTATTCACTGTGTAATGAGTTGATATTTATATGTATAGAGTTACTATTTAAAATCATTATAAATTACGTTTAACAGGCTTATTTTTTTTCTCATAATATTTTTTCAATTGTATCGCATGGTCCTTTTGAGGTTTTTTGATATACGTTAAGAAACTTTTTTCGGTGGTATGTCCTGTAATTGCCATTATAACAACTGTTGGAATTTTACCGTATAAATTACTTGCGAAGCTTCTGCGCATTGTGTGACTTGAAATAAGCTTGTATTTTGGATAAATTCCGTATTTTTTAGTTTTGTTACCATCAAAAATATATCCTTCATTTAGTTCATTGAATTTCAATAACTCAAATATTTCTTTTATATATAGATTGAATTTAGAATCGGATATTGGTCTGATATCATTAAAAAAACTTTCTACCCTTGGATCAATAGGTATTGAAATGAGTTGCCCTGTCTTTTGAGTTCTTACCTCAATGAAACCATCTTTAATAATGTGTTTCTTTTTTAAATCGGATATTCTCAAACCGGTGGTGCATCCTATTAAAAATTGTTTTTTAACATTGTTCAAACGTTCAGAATCAAATTCTTCATCAAATAGAAGTTGTAATTCCTTTTCATCCAAATATACTTCTAAGGGATCTCTTGAGGGCTTCTTAAGAGTAAACACCTTATTAGGTATATCAATGTTAATTTCTTCAATAGCATGCTTTAAAACCCTTCTTATCAATTGTATTTGTTTACCTACATAATTTTCTGAATATCCTTTTTCAATTTTATCATTGATAAAACTTTCAATCCATTCCTTATTTATTTCAGAAAATTTAGTTTTTGGTTTTAATGAATTTTTTATGATTGAAAACTTTTTATCATTTGGCTTTTCCTTATCAATGTAATATTGAAAGTAATCATTCAAGTATATTTTATACTCATCATTATTTTTTTTGAAAAAAGTACTCAATTGAAGTTTTGCCCAATTTAAATCAATTTCAATTTTCGAAACATCATTATTATAATTATTAATAAAATGCTTTTTAAGTTTGTTTAAGCGTGCATTTTGTTTATCATTTTCAACTGTGTTATAAGTTGTTTTCAATCTATGTTTGGCAGTACTCCAGTACTTAGAATTGATCTTGTAAGGTGTTCTTAATATTGCACTCAGGGTTTCTGTTCTGAATCTCAAATAAACAGATGTATTTTTACTTTTACTTCTTATATGATAACTTATAGATGCCATAGTGATACAAATGTAAACATTGTATCCTTAATTGTATCCTAAATTATTAATTTATTTTAATTTGTCTTACTTTAAATTTACATAAAGCCTTATGTTATAAGAAAATATTTATTTATTGAAATTATAAAATATTCAGGGTCAGTGTCCTTGTGGGTCAACTATAAAGAAGAGGGGAAAATCCCAACTAACTTATTATTAAGTGGTTGGGATTTTATT
>DAOUPQ010000130.1 GCA_030626085.1 Flavobacteriia bacterium | reverse complement strand
TAGTTGGAATCTGACTTAAATAATAATTCACATCATATCTTTGTGTATTTTCTTCAGTAAAATTTATACTTTTATTATTCACATTAGCTATAGCAGCACCACTTTTTTCTGAAATAATCCAATTGTCAGCTAATGGTCTGTTACCGTATTTATTCTTAAATTCTTGTTTGCCTAAACCAACTAATTGTACATTGTAAAAATAAAACATTCCAGAATTATCATTTTCATTTTGCTTTGATCCAACATTATCAAATGCACCAAAATCAGCATTTATAACTTCTTGTTCTTTTCTTTTCCTTTCTTCATTGTCTTTGATTTTTAAGGAATCAATATAATTTTGAAAATATATTTTTTGATTTTCAGGATTCATTTCAGAAAGGCTTAATATACTATCATTTTTAGAGGTAATATTTTCGTAATAAATTACATCATTTAAACTTTCTCTTTTTCTGATTAATCGTCTGATTCTTTTTGTATTCTTATCTTGGGGGATTTGTAAAACACTATCATAATATGCACCGGCAGTTTCAAAAAGAGTTTTATCAAAATAAAGATCTCCTAATTTTTCATAAGATAAACTTTTTTGATAAGGTTTTGAGGTATTAAATTGAACTGAATTTTCAAAAAAACCATTTGCATTATCAATATTTCCATTTTTATGAGCAATTAATCCAGCTTGGTAATATAATTCATCTAAATAAGGACGATTATCTCGATCTTCAATTAAATCTTGTAGTGTATACACAATAACGTCAGTACTATCTGCTGCTGAATAGTTTTTAGCTCTTTCAAGTATGGCATGAACTTTATATTTTTGAGGAATATTTTTCATAAAGGCTAAAGTTTCAAATACCATATTTGAAGAATCAATTTTGTTTTCTTCACGGTAAACCTGACCAAGAATGAATAAATTTCTAGCACTTTGACTTCTATCATTAAAATAGTAGGTTGATTTTTTTAAATGGTCAATTACCAAATGTGTACTATCTAATTGTGTATAAGCCATAGCCATAGTAGTATGCGCTTTTTCAAAATCATCTTCGGATAATCCAATATTTTTTAAAACTAGGTCTAAAGTTTCAATGGCTAATTCTTCATTTTTTAATCTAACATGAGTTTTTGCTTTCCAAATTATAGTTTCATAATACAAATTAGCATTCGGATATTTTTCAAGAACAAAGGTAAAAGACTCTAATGCAGGTATGTATCTTTGTAAGTAATAACGTGATTTTCCTAATAATAAATATGCTTCATCTATTTGTTTGTTTTTTTCAAAACCATCAATTACCATAGAATGTTTTTGAACTGCTTTTACAGCTTTTTCTTCAGCTTTTTCAAATCCTTGAAGTTCACTAGAATTGATTACTGATTGACCTGGCATAGGAATAAGTTCTTCTTCTATTTTCAAAGGTTCGATTGGTAATCGTCTCCAGAAATTATCTTCATAAGAATCGTCAAGTTGTTTTTTTGCTTCATCAAAAGCAATATTACCATTGTACAAAACATTGAATTTTGTACTCATGGTATGTGTATTTCTACTAATAAAAGTATTTTTTTTAGTCGAGCAACTAATTATTAAAATGAAAATAAAAAGATAAAAAAAATTGTAGAAAATATTTCTCAAAACTACGCTAATTAGTATTTTTAAAACTCTTTTGATAACTCATTATTGTTGAAGGGGATGTAAAAATACAAATAAAATAAAAAACTACTTAGCTTTTTTGCAAAGTTTAAATCTTTAGTAAAATCAAACAGAAAAAAAACCTTCCAATTCTTTAAGTGTTTCAGTAGAAGTTTTAATATCTTTTACAATGTCACCTTTGTCTAAAACAACAATGCGGTCACAAACTTCGGTGATGTGGTTAAGATCGTGACTGGATATTAAAATGGTAACCTCTTTTTTTTCTGTCAAAGATTTTAATGTTTTCTTTAAACGAATTTGTGTAGTTGGGTCTAAATTAGCAAAAGGTTCATCTAAAACAACAACTTCCGGATTACCAATTAGTGCAGCAATAATTCCTGCCTTTTTTTGATTTCCTTTTGAAAGATCACGTAAATATTTTTTCTTTCCAATAATTTCATCATTAAAGATATCTTCAAATTGCTGTAAAAAAGTATCAATATCGGCGGTGTTCATTCCACGCAGATCTCCAATAAAATAAAAATATTCTTCGGGTGTTAAATAGCCAATTAAAAAACTCTCATCAATAAATGCTGCTGTAAAAGGTTTCCAGTCTTCAGATTTATTTACCTGAATTTCATTATTGGTAACATAGCCTGTTGTAGGTTGGATAAGATCCAATATTAAATTAAAAAAAGTGGTTTTTCCAGCACCATTGTTACCAACCAATCCAAAGGTTTGTCCTTTAGGGATTTCTAAGTTTTCAATATTTAAAACAGTTTCTTTGCCATATTTTTTGGTAAGTTCAGTAGATTTTATCATGGTTTATTTCTTAAGTGTTTGTAAATTAAATTTTTAGTTGTCTTGTTCAAAAGCGGCAATCATTTTGTATTTGGATGCCAAATATTTTTTTACAATAAAATCCATTATTTTTTGGTGAAATAGAATTCCCAGTCCACCAAGTATAATTAGAGTGGCTATTCCGGCTTCAAAGCCAAAAAAATGATAAGGTATATAAAAGATCAAAACAGGAAATGCCAATAAAGGAAATCCAATAATCCACTGAACGGCACCTGTACCTTGATAATTAAAAGCAGCACGTTGACTCAGATCAATTCGTTTTCGGTTAAATGATCCTCCGTAAAGGAGCATATGAGAATTTACTCCAATATTATAAACCATTGCTGCAAAATGGATAAGTAAAATTTTCCAACCAAAATAAACATACGGAATACTTAGTACGAAAAGTGCCACAGCACTTAGATTCATCAATAGATATTTTGATTTTAAATACTCCTTATATTTGATGTTCTGACTCATTAATAATTTATAATAAGCACTATCCCATGCAGGAATGAATTGTCCGAAGTTGATCATAAAAATTCCGGTAATAAAAATTCCAACGAATATCAACATTGGAATAGTTTCCTGATACTTTGGATTTGGATAAAAGATCAGTCCATAAAACAGAGCAAGAACCATAATAAAAAGTGTTGATCTCGTACGTTTGTTACGCCATATCATTTTTAGATCCAATTGTAAGAATGGGGCAGTGTCACCAAATCTTCTGGTCCAGCCCAAATCGGTTGAAGAGGCAATCTGTGTTTTTGTTTTTAATGACGAATCAACATATAATTTTTTCTTTAAAGTGGAAAAATTCAAATAATATAATACACCCAGAATGATCACTGGAATTATAATTAAAATTGGGTTTGAAGTGATGCTGTTCATTCCATTGGAAAGCAGGGAAGAAAACGATATCAGGTTAAAGTGATTCAATGCAAATAAACCGAAAACAATTAAAATAATTGGAAAAAAGGATAATTCTGTTTCAGCTGATTTACTTTCAATAATAAAGTTTAAAAAATTAATTATCAAGGTAAAAATAATCATGGTGAGCATCCAGGTTATAACGGTGCTGCTACTATATCCATTTGAAAGGAGTATGATACTAAAAGGAATTACAGCAAAAAGCGGTAAAAAATTAAAGAAAGAAATAACAGATTTGTCTAAAACATAATGTAAAATTTTACTGCGTTTTATAGGCAAAGTAAGTAATGGTTTTATGTTCATTACAGGTAGTTTTTGCATAAAAAAGCGTAACATCATATCGCCCAAAAACCAATAAAATAAAAAACTGTTTACCATAATTAATGGGTCAGACTCAGGAAATTGTTTTTTGAGTATGGGGTATAGTCCAAAGCCAAGACCTAAAAACATCAAGATGAAATAGAGGGCTAAAAACACCATTAAAATATTTAATGCAACGCTTTTTTGCCAGTAGGAGGAACGGAAAAACTGTTTCCATTCTAAATTTAAAAAATGGGATATCATTTGGGTTAGTTTGTATTATTAGAAGTGTAAATTTAGTATTTGTTACAAATAATACAAAAGGTTAACAAAATTAATCAATAAATAAACCTACCAAACTCACTTGTAATAGTTAATTTTTTGGAATCGTTTTTTTCAACTCTTCCCACAATTTGAGCATCTACATTAAAAGATTTTGATATAGCAATAATGTCATCAGCTATTTCTTGTGGAACATACAATTCCATTCTGTGCCCACAGTTAAAAACCTGATACATTTCTCGCCAATCAGTATTTGATTGATCTTGTATCATTTTAAATAAAGGAGGGACTTCAAATAAGTTATCCTTAATAATATGAAGGTTATCTACGAAATGTAAAATTTTAGTTTGTGCTCCACCGCTGCAGTGAATCATTCCATGAATATTTTTTCTGTAGTTTTCTAAGATTTTTTTAATGATGGGAGCATAAGTTCTTGTTGGAGATAAAACTAGTTTCCCTGCATCAAGTGTAACATCTGCAACAGCATCGGTCAGTTTTTTTGAGCCGGAATAAACCAGATCTTCAGGAACAGCAGGGTCAAAACTTTCAGGGTATTTTTTAGCCAGATACTTATCAAAAACATCGTGTCGTGCACTGGTCAAACCATTACTTCCCATACCTCCATTGTATTCTTTTTCGTAAGTTGCTTGCCCGAATGAAGCCAAACCAACAATAACATCACCCGTCTTGATATTGGCATTGTCAATAACATCGCTTCGTTTTAAACGAGCAGTAACTGTTGAGTCAACAATAATCGTTCTTACCAAATCACCAACATCGGCAGTTTCTCCTCCGGTTGAGTGAATGGTAATTCCAAAATCCTTTAAATCTTGTAACAACTCTTCACCACCATTAATTATTGCAGAGAGAACTTCGCCAGGAATAAGGTTTTTATTTCTTCCTATTGTAGAAGAAAGTAAAATATCATCTGTTGCGCCAACACATATTAAATCATCAATATTCATAATCAAAGCATCTTGTGCAATACCTTTCCAAACCGATAGATCACCAGTTTCCTTCCAATACATATATGCCAAAGATGATTTTGTGCCTGCACCATCAGCATGCATCACAATGCAATAATCTTCATCATTGGTTAGAT
>DAOUPQ010000068.1 GCA_030626085.1 Flavobacteriia bacterium | reverse complement strand
CATCCACATTTCCTTTTTAATACCTTAAATACTATTTATGGATTTGCCTTAAAACAATCAAAAAATACGCCTGATATTATCTTAAAACTTTCCAATTTATTAGATTATATCTTATACCAGGTAAATAAGCCAAAAGTAAATTTAAAAGAAGAAGTTTTACATATTAAAGAATATATTGAATTAGAAAAAATAAGATTTCAAGATACTTTAAAAGTTAATTTTTCTACAAATAATATTAGTGATGAAAAGCAAATTGCACCTATGTTATTAATTCCCTTTGTTGAAAATGCCTTTAAACACGGTAGTTTAATAGATGGGTTTTTAAAAGTGGATATACAAATTAATCTGGTTGAAGATCAATTACAGTTTATAATTAGAAATACATTTTTAAAAGATGAAATAAAACAAGATAAAACAGGAATCGGATTGATAAATATTAAAAAAAGATTAGATTTACTTTACAAAAATAATTATCAATTAGATATTGAAAATAATGACAATTGGTTTGTAGTAAACCTAATAATTTCTAACTTAAATAACTCAAATAATGTCTAAGATAATTCATTGTATCATTGTTGACGATGAACCGATTGCGCGTGAAATTTTAGAAAATCATCTACAAAAAATTGATGCTATTAAAATTATTGGCAGTTGTAAAAATGCAATTGAGGCATTTAATATTATTAATTCAAACAAAGTTGATCTTATTTTTTTAGACATTAATATGCCCGAAATATCAGGTTTATCATTTGCAAGATCTATTAATAAAAACATCAAAATAATTTTTACCACAGCTTATAGAGAATATGCTGTGGATGGTTTTGATCTAAAAGCTGTTGATTATCTTTTAAAACCAATATCATTTGAAAGATTATTACAGGCAGTTAATAAATATTTGAATGAAAATATAACGGTAAAAACAGATGGCAAGGATGATTTAACCCATGATAAAAGTGATTTTATATTTGTTCGTTCTGATAGAAAAATGATTAAAATTAATTTTTCTGAAGTTAATTATATTGAAAGCTTAGGTGATTATTTAAAAATTCATATCCCTGAAAAGACGATTGTTACAAGAGAAACTATAACAAGTATTGAAGCTAAACTTCCTAAAAATAGTTTTTTAAGAATTCATCGATCTTTTATAGTTTCCATCAATAAGATCGAATCTTTTACGAATGAATTTGTTGAGATAAATAAAAAAGCAATCCCGATAAGCAGGAGTTATAAAAAAGAGGTTCTATCACGATTAGAAAATGTATAGACCCATCCCTTACCCTTCACAAAAGGAAGGAAATTTAAAATAAGATTTGTATAGAATACCTAATTTTTTGTCTTAACAACATTTATAAATTATCTTTGTAAAAAATTTACAATTTTGACCGAAAAAAATTTTATTCTTAAAAATTTAGATACTACCAATCTTGAAAAAGGAAGTTTCACATGGAAAAGTCCGAGTAACATTGCTTTAATAAAATACTGGGGGAAAAGTGAACCTCAGATCCCAAAAAACACTTCAATAAGTTTTACTTTAAATAACTGCTACACAACTACTATACTTGAATTTTCAAAAAAAGAAAATCTATCAAAAGAATTTAGTATCAAAGTTTTTTTTGAGGGTAAAACCAAAGATGGATTTAAACCTAAAATTGTAAAATTCTTCGAAAGAATAGAAAAATATGTTCCATTTATCACGAAATACGATTTTGTGATCAAGACTGAAAATTCTTTTCCTCACAGTAGCGGAATTGCATCTTCGGCAAGTGGGATGAGTGCTCTGGCTTTGTGTCTGATGAGCATTGAAAAAGAATTGAATTCAGATATTACAGATGAATATTTTAATAAAAAATCTTCATTTTTAGCACGTTTAGGTTCCGGTAGTGCAGCCCGAAGTATAGAAGGGGAGTTGGTAGTTTGGGGAAATCATAAAAAAATTCCCGAAAGCTCTGATCTATACGGAACAAAATTTCCATACGATGTTCACGATAATTTTAAAAATTATCAGGATACTATTTTATTGGTTGATAAAGGAGAAAAACAGGTGTCGAGTACGATTGGTCATAATTTAATGATTGATCATCCTTTTGCTAAAAAGCGTTTTAAACAAGCTGATAATAATATTTCAAAATTATCAGAGATCCTGCAAAATGGCAATCTGTCTGCTTTTGTTAATTTGGTTGAAAGTGAAGCTTTAACACTCCATGCCATGATGATGACATCGAATCCATATTTTATTTTGATGAAACCAAATACCCTAAAGATCATTGAAAAAATATGGAAATATCGCGGTGATAACAAATCGGATATTTGCTTTACATTAGATGCAGGTGCTAACGTTCATGTATTATTTCCCGAAAGGGAAAAAGAAAAAATCAACACTTTTATAACAAATGAATTAATAGCTTTTTGCCAAAATAATCAGTATATTTGTGATAATGTTGGATCTGGAGCAAGACAATTATAATTTGAGAATCCAATATATTTTGATTAATGATTTAAACATTAATTGAATACTTAAATCAGAAACATAAGTTCCTATATATTTATAAACAACTAAAAAGTTGTATTAGGTGATTTTGTGCATTAACCTTAAAGTTCTCTGATTATGAAAAAATTAATTATCTTTATTCTATTCCTGCTTACATTTTCTTCTTACGCTCAAAAAGACACCATCTGGTTTGATAATAATTGGAATGAAACCACAAAAAGTAAAGCTAGTTTTTATCGTTGTGAATGTTCTAAGGTAGGCGATGGTTATTTGTATGTTGATTATTACCTTTCCGGAACAAAACAAATGGAGGGCATATCTCTTGATAAAAATAAAGAAGTTTATGAGGGTGAAGTAAAATGGTATTTTGAAAATGGGAAATTATTTCAAACTATAAACTACAAAAAAGGGGTTTTAGAATGTAAACTCCAGATCTTTTATGAAGATGGAAAACTTAAAGGTGAATCCAACTATAAAAATGGGAAATTAAGTGGAAATTGGAAAGAATATTATGAAAATGGAAAATTAAAAGAAATCGGACCTTACAAAGATGATCAAAAAGATGGTGATTGGAAATGCTATTATGTAGATGGTAGATTAAAAGCTGAGGGCAAGTATATATTTGACAACAGAGTTGGTGACTGGAAGAACTATTATTATGATGGTGTGGGTGAGGATTAATATTTTTTAGAATATTTTTCTATAAAACACCCGATTTACTAACTATACTATTTTTAAAGCTAAGGCGTTATGTTCAGGTATATCAATAAAAGAAGTATATTTGCAACTAATATTTTTTAGTTTTAATACTAATTTCTATGAAAGGACCCCTTTTTTACGCTAAGATATTATTATTCGGAGAATATGGTATCATAAAAGATTCTAAAGGATTGGCAATTCCTTACAGCTCATATAAGGGCGCGTTGAAGGTTTCTGATAATAAAACTTCTGAAGCCAGGCTTTCTAATAAAAAATTGCGTGATTTTTATCAATATCTTTTAACTGTAAAACACGAAAATCTACAACTGAGATTAGATGAGTTAAAAGATGACGTTGAAAACGGAATATATTTTGATTCCAGTATTCCACAAGGCTATGGAGTAGGTAGTTCTGGCGCTTTAGTAGCTGCTATTTACGACAAGTATGCCGATCATAAAATAACTGTTTTAGAAAATCTGACCCGCGATAAACTTTTAACTTTAAAAGAAATCTTTTCTTTAATGGAATCCTATTTTCATGGAAAAAGTTCCGGTTTAGATCCTTTAAATTCTTATTTAAGTTTACCTATTTTAATCAATTCAAAAGACAACATAGAAGCTACCGGAATTCCCTCTCAAAAAGAAGGGAAAGGAGCTGTATTTCTATTAGACTCTGAAATGGTTGGCGAAACCCAACCCATGATCAATATCTTTATGAATAAAATGAAAAATGAAGGATTTAGAAATATGATCGATCGTGATTTTGCAAGGTATACTGATGCCTGCATTGATGATTTTCTCCATGGAAACGTAAATTCTCTATTTGGGAATGTAAAAAGTCTTTCTAAAGTAGTTTTAAAACATTTTAAACCTATGATCCCTAAGAGTTTTCAAAAACTTTGGCGAGAAGGAATTGAAAGTAATGATTACTATTTAAAATTATGCGGATCAGGCGGAGGTGGCTATATTTTAGGCTTTACCGAAGATTATGAAAAGGTGAAAATAGTATTAAAAGGCTATAAATTAGAATTAGTTTACAGATTTTAAAATCCATCATATCTGTTATGGATTTACTAAAAATAGCAAAAGAAAATACACCCAGGACACCAAAAAAAACTCCTTTTTTTTATAAATTTATAAGTATGCTATCCGTTGTTAGGGGCTATAATATTTTTATTATTGTCTTGGCACAATATTTAGCTGCAATTTTTATTTTCTCTCCCGATAAATCTTTAAAGGAAATTTTATTCAACCTCGACCTGTACTTCATTGTATTAGCAACAATTTGTGTGATAGCCGCAGGTTATATCATCAATAATTTTTACGATGTAAAAAAAGACGCAATCAATAAACCTATCAAAACAAAAATTGACAGTTTTGTGGGTCAAAAAACAAAACTTAATATTTATTTCCTGCTCAATTTTGTTGGTGTTCTATTCGCTTTTTTCGTTTCGTGGAGAGCCGCATTATTTTTTTCAATTTATATTTTTTTAATCTGGTTGTATTCGCATAAATTAAAAAAATATCCTTTAGCCGGTTTATTTTCGGCAGCTATCCTGGCCATTTTACCCTTTTTTGCTGTATTTGTTTACTATAAAAACTTTTCTGAGATCATATTTGCTCATACCGCATTTCTACTTCTTGTGTTAATGATCAGAGAACTTATTAAAGATTTGGAAAACATCAAAGGAGATGTAGCTCAAAATTACCAAACTATACCGGTAAAATACGGTGAATATTTCACAAAACTTCTAATTACAATTTTAGTTATTTTTACTTTTGATCCAATTTATTTTATTTCAAAATATCCGGAAATTGGTAAAATGATGTATTATTTTTACTTTACCGGAATTGCCTTTGTGATTTTTACTGTATTGCTTTGGAAAGCAACCTCAAAGAAAGATTATGTAATTTTACATAGCATTATTAAACTCATTATTGTAATTGGTGTTTTAAGTCTGATGTTAATTGATACTTCTGTAATAATTCATAGAATCTTAAACGCTAATATCTAATTTGTGATAGCATTAACACTTTGAAATAGAATGGTTTTTGTATTTTCGCAAAAATTTTAAAAATGACTGCAAAAAGCAACTCGTCGAGAGGACGACAAAACCCTTCCGTAAATAAAGGAAATACTACGAACAAAAAACCTTATTCAAAACAAACTTCAAAAAGCTCAAAGGATAAAAATTACAGACTTCATCCGCAAAAGCTAAAAAATTACAAAAAGAATACATCTTCTACTTCAAAAAGTAATGTTGATAGTGATGAGATTCGTTTAAACAAATATATTGCCAACGCCGGCATTTGTTCGCGTAGAGAAGCTGATACTTTTATCAAATCAGGTAGCGCAACTGTAAATGGAAAAACCATAACAGAAATGGGTTATAAAGTAAAATTGGATGATGAAGTACGATTTGATGGTACTTTGATCTCGCCTGAAACAAAAAGATATGTTTTAATGAATAAACCCAAAAATTACATTACTACCATGAATGATGAAAGAGGCAGAAAAACTGTAATGGAATTGATTCATAATGCTGCTAAAGAGCGTATTTACCCTGTAGGTAGATTAGACAGACTTACAACCGGATTATTATTATTTACCAATGATGGAGAATTGGCAAAAAAATTGACGCATCCAAAACATCAGGTAAAAAAATTATATCATGTTAATTTAGATAAAAAATTAAGTATGCGCGATCTACAAAAAATATCTGAAAATTTTGTACTCGATGGAAAAATGGTTTTTGTAGATAAAATATCCTATATAGAGAACAAACCAAAAAACGAGATTGGTATTGAAATACACTCGGGTAGAAATAGAATTGTTCGCAAGGTCTTTGAACATTTTGGTTATAATGTAACCAGACTTGATAGAGTGATCTTTGCCGGACTTACCAAAAAGAATTTATCGCGTGGCCACTGGAGACATCTAACACAACAAGAGATCAATAATTTAAAGATGCTCTGATTTTTTAATTATTTACACCGCTTAAAATTTCTTTTTGTTATTTTTTTTAATGTTTCTTAGATTTTAATGTAATTTGGTCAAAAGACTTTTGAAATATGAAAAATAAAATTCTCTTTTGGTCAATAACTGTTGCTCTTGCCGGGTTTTTATTTGGTTTTGATACGGTCGTAATTTCAGGTGCTGATAAAAAATTACAAGCTTTATGGGATTCTTCCAATATGTTTCACGGAACAGTTGTTATGGCAATGGCTCTTTGGGGTACCGTAATAGGTGCAATTTTTGGCGGCATTCCAACTAATAGAATTGGTAGGAAAAATACTTTAATTTGGATTGGGATTTTATATACAATTTCAGCTATAGGTTCATCATTTGCCAGTGATCCTTATACTTTTGCATTTTTTAGATTTATTGGCGGATTGGGAGTAGGTGCCTCAACAATAGCCGCGCCGGCTTATGTATCAGAAATAGCTCCTGCAAAAGACAGAGGTAAGCTTGTTGCACTTTATCAATTCAATATTGTATTGGGAATTTTAATAGCATTTTTATCAAATTATCTTTTAAGAAATATAGGAGAAAATGCGTGGCGATGGATGATTGGTGTTGAGGCCATTCCTGCAATAATCTACACCTTGATGGTAATAACAGTACCTAAAAGTCCGAGATGGCTTCTTTTAAAAGGAAGAGATGTTGAAGCAAAAAAAATATTACAGATTACAAATCCAGATGCTTCTATTGATAGTATTATGGAAGAAATTCAAGAACATCAAAATAACATCAGAGTCAAGGGTAGAGAAACCATATTTATGAAAAAATATCATTTTCCTTTGATGCTGGCTTTTCTAATTGCATTTTTTAATCAATTTTCCGGAATTAACGCTTTTTTGTATTATGCACCAAGGATCTTTGAAGAGGCCGGTTTAGGTGAAAGCACGGCTTTATTGAGCAGTATTGGTATTGGAATTACAAATTTAATTTTTACATTATTAGGCGTAGCTTTAATAGACAAATTAGGTAGAAGGCAATTGATGTATATTGGTTCAATTGGCTATATCATTTCATTATCTCTTGTTGCCATTGCTTTCTTTTTAGGGTGGAAAGGTATGTTTATTCCTGTCTTTCTGTTTATTTTTATAGCTGCCCATGCTATAGGGCAAGGCGCTGTGATATGGGTTTTTATTTCTGAAATATTTCCAAATAACCTTAGAGCATCAGGTCAATCATTTGGCTCATCAACTCATTGGATTTTAGCAGCAATTATTCCCTCTTTAGTTCCATTTCTATTCGAAAAAATAGGAGCCGGAGTTGTTTTTGCAGTTTTTGCTTTTATGATGGTATTACAATTGTTATTTGTAATCTTTTTAATGCCTGAAACTAAAGGAATTACCTTAGAAGAATTGGAAAAAAAATTAATTAAATAATCATTAATTATGAAACCTTTGCAAAAATCTCTTCAGGCAAAAGCAGTTTGTTTTGGAGAAGTGCTGTGGGATGTTTTTCCCAATCATAAAAAAGTTGGTGGCGCACCATTAAATGTAGCCTTAAGACTTCAATCTCTTGGTATTAATACACACATGATAAGTAGCATAGGGAATGATGAAAATGGCAGCCAATTACTGGAGTTTATAAATGAAAATAAATTAAATACTGATGAAATTCAAATTGATGGTAATTATAAAACAGGTATTGTTAATATTTCATTAAACCAAAATGGTTCGGCATCATATAAAATTGATTATCCAGTTGCCTGGGATAAGATCAATTTAACAAATTCAAATATTGAAATTGTCAAATCTTCGGATGCATTAATTTTTGGCAGCCTTGCCTGCAGAGATAATGTTACAAAAAACACATTAAATAATTTACTAAAATATGCTAAGTATAAAGTATTTGATGTAAATCTTCGCCCACCTCATTATAAGATGGATTTAATAATGAATTTGATGAAAAAAGCAGATTTTATAAAATGTAATGATGAAGAATTAGATGAGATATGCAATCATTTAAAATTTAAATCAGATAATATAGAAAATCAAATTTTATTTCTTTCAAAAGAAACCAATACAAACCATATTTGTGTTACAAAAGGTAAAAATGGAGCTACTTTATACTTTGATGATCAATTTTTTAATAATAAGGGATATCCTGTAAAGGTTGTTGACACTGTTGGCGCAGGAGATTCATTTTTAGCTACTTTAATAAGTAATTTATTATATAAAAAAGACCCAAATAATGCTTTAAATTTCGCATGTGCAATAGGTGCCATGGTTACAAATAAAAAAGGTGCAAATCCATTAATAAAACAATCAGATATTCAAAAATTCATCGATAAATCATCATAATTTATGTTTCAGTGCAGTGACTGCACCTATTTTTATCAACTTCCTTAATATCTTACTATTTTTTTTAACTATACTGTTATTTTTTATTATAGCATTAAATTATTGCAGCATTATCGCATTTCTATATTTTCAGCTGAAATCGTAGTAGATTAACTCATTCCTAAAAGTATATATAATTAACTGAATTGTATTAGTTTATCAGGTAAAATAATCTGTCATTTGTACTATCATACAATTAATACTGTATAATTGAGATTTTAAAAATCTACGATAAATGTAATTTTTCAACATTTATTCAATCTTCTGGTATCGTTTGTTACAGAAAAAACTGATTATTAACACTTTTTAATTATATTTTTATTAATATTGTGTAATATATATACTTAACTTATTAATCTTAATTATGAAAATCAATTTTCTTAAACAATTGACGTTTTTGTTTGTTATGCTATCTGGTAGCATAATTTATGTTTCAGTGCAGTGACTGCACCTATTTTTATCAACTTCCTTAATATCTTACTATTTTTTTTAACTATACTGTTATTTTTTATTATAGCAT
>DAOUPQ010000027.1 GCA_030626085.1 Flavobacteriia bacterium | reverse complement strand
CTAGATACTGTAGAGTTGATCATGGAATTTGAAAAAGAATTTGATATCCAAATACCAGATGATCAAGCCGAAAATATCAGTACAGTAGGTCAAGCCATTAGCTATATTACTGAAGCTAAATAATTATTTACAATTATATAATATAACTACGAGCGCAACTATAAAGTATATGCTCGTAGTTTTTGTGATTTAAACGAAATTATTTATACCATTTATATGGAATTAAAACGAGTTGTTGTAACAGGCCTTGGGGCATTAACTCCCATTGGTAATAATATTTCAGAATACTGGAAAGGGTTGGTTAATGGTGTTAGCGGCGCTGCTCCAATTACTCATTTTGATACCACAAAATTTAAAACTCATTTTGCTTGCGAGCTTAAAAACTTTAATGTTACCGACTATATTGACAGGAAAGAGGCGCGTAGGATGGATAAATTTACCCAATATGCCATGATAGCATCTGATGAAGCTATTACTGACTCGGGTTTAGATCTTGAAAAAGAAGACTTAAACAGAATAGGTGTTATTTGGGGAGCTGGCATTGGTGGTTTAGAAACTTTTCAAAATGAAGTTATCAATTTTGCTAAAGGTGATGGAACTCCACGTTTTAATCCTTTTCTTATTCCTAAAATGATTGCCGACATTGCTCCGGGACAAATTTCTATCAAATATGGTTTTCACGGTCCAAATTTTACAACCGTTTCAGCTTGTGCATCTTCTGCAAATTCATTAATTGATGCTTATAATTATATCAGATTAGGTCAGGCTGATATTTTTGTTGCAGGTGGTTCAGAAGCTGCTATAAATATTGTTGGTATGGGTGGATTTAACGCAATGCACGCGATATCTACCAGGAATGATGATCCAAAAACTGCTTCAAGACCTTTTGATAAAGACCGAGATGGTTTTGTCTTAGGAGAAGGCTCAGGTGCATTAATTTTGGAAGAATACGAACACGCTAAAGCTCGTGGCGCTAAAATTTATGCTGAAATGATTGGCGGTGGATTATCAGCGGATGCACATCACATTACAGCTCCTCACCCAGAAGGTTTGGGCGCTAAAAATGTAATGAACAATTGCTTGACAAACGCAAATATCAAACCTGAAGAAGTTGATACTATTAATGTTCACGGCACTTCTACTCCACTTGGTGATATTGCCGAACTAAAAGCAATTCAAGCTGTTTTTGGAGATTATGCTTATGAGATTAATATCAACTCTACCAAATCAATGACAGGCCACTTACTCGGTGCTGCAGGTGCTATTGAAGCAGTTGCCTCAATTTTATCAATTAAAAATAGTATTGTTCCTCCCACAATAAATCACTTCACTGATGACGATCAAATTGATCATAAATTAAATCTTACTTTTAATAAAGCTCAAAAGCGTGGTATTAATGTTGCAATGAGTAATACCTTTGGTTTTGGTGGTCATAATGCTTGCATCCTTTTCAAAAAAATTGAAACATAAATACCTTTATGAATATCATAAGTAAAATAAGAAGCTATAAATCCGAAAAAGAAGAAGCTTTTTATATTAATATGAAAAAAATATTAGGCTATAAACCTTCAAAAATTAATTTTTATAAAGAAGCTTTCACTCATAGCTCATCAAAAAAAACTGATGACTCTGGTTTTCCCATTAATTATGAAAGACTTGAATTTTTAGGTGATGCTATTTTAGGATCAGTTATTGCAAATTACCTCTATAAAAAAATGCCCAGAGCTAACGAAGGTACGCTTACCCAAATGAGATCAAAAATTGTAAGCAGAGAACATTTAAACGAATTAGGACGTGATCTGGGTTTAATAAAATTTGTTGAAAGTAATCTTTCAAGCCAAAATTATGGCGATAACATTTACGGTAATCTTTTTGAAGCTTTTATTGGAGCAATCCACCTTGATAAAGGTTATCTGTTTTGTGAAAAATTTATTTATAGAAATGTAATTGAACCCTATGTTGATATAGAAAGATTAGAAGGGAAAATTACCAGTTATAAAAGTGTTTTGATTGAGTGGTGTCAAAAAAATAAAAAAAAGATCAAGTATATTAATTACGAAGATACCGGCAATGATTCTCTTAAACATTTTAGTGTTAAATTGTTTATTGATCAGGAACTCATCTCAAAAGGCAGAGCAACTTCAAAAAAGAAAGCCGAAGAAATTGCCTCAAAACGAGCGTATTATAAACTGCAAAAAGAAATTGAACAATAATAATTTTTAAATAAAAGTGTCAAAAACTCTTCAATTAGATTTTGAATACGAACACGATTATACATTAATCGGAATCCACTCTTCTTTAGAAGATTTTAGAATGGCTTTTTTTTTAAACAAATCTTTAGGTTTAAAGTTGAAACGCTGCAAAGAAGACCTGGATTTCGAGATTAATAATTGTAGTTTTTCATTCTTTGATTATAAAGATGTTAATTCGATGACATATTGGTCGTTAATAACTAATAAATATGTTAAAACCGAAGAAATTCAAAATAACGATAGTAATTTATTTAATGACGAATCTAAAACCACTTATTTGATTTCAGAAAAAAAGCAAGTAGATTTTTTTATCAAGATCAGCGGACAAATAAATCAAACAGAATTACATGAAATTTTATTAAAAATTAACAATACAAAAAAAATCATAACTTCATATACTATTAACCCTTATGAGCTAAAATCAAAGGATTACTTAATTTTTTAATTACAAAATGAGCACATAAAAAATTTAATACACAAAAGAGTTATTATAAGCGAGTTCCATCGAATACCTTTAAAAATTTAAACTATAATTAAATGAAAGAAAGAAAGAAAACCAAAATTGTAGCAACTGTGGGTCCTGCTATTAATTCAAAGGAAATTCTTGAAGAACTGATGATTTTAGGTGTTAATGTTTTTAGAATAAACTTTTCGCATGCCGATCATGAAAATGTTGCAGCCAGAATAAAAGATATAAGAGAGATCAATAAGAAGAGAGGATTTAACGTTGCTGTTTTAGCCGATCTACAAGGCCCTAAATTACGAGTTGGTGTAATGCGTGAAAAAGTAAAATTAAAAATTGGCGATATTTTTACTTTTACAACTATAAAATGTGAAGGAAATGCCCAAAGAGCCTATATGACCTATAAAAAATTTCCAAAAGATGTTAAACCCGGTGAGCATATTTTAGTTGATGATGGCAAACTACTTTTTGAAGTTCTTGAAACAGATGGAGAAAAAAATGTTAAAACGAAAGTTTTAAGAGGTGGTAAACTAAAATCCAAAAAAGGTGTTAATCTTCCATTGACAAAAATTTCTCTTCCAGCTTTAACAAAAAAAGATAAAATTGATGTTCTATTTGCTATTCAACAAGAAGTTGATTGGATTGCTCTATCATTTGTACGTACTGCTGAAGATCTTAAAATGCTTAATGACTTTATAAAAGGACATTCCAATCACATAATTCCGGTTATTGCAAAAATTGAAAAACCTGAAGCTGTTGAAAATATTAATAATATAACCAGTCATTGTGATGGACTAATGGTAGCCAGGGGTGATCTGGGAGTTGAAATTCCTATGGATCAGGTGCCGATAGTACAAAAAAAATTGGTTAGAAAAGCAAAAGAAGCTAGAATTCCTGTGATTATTGCTACCCAAATGATGGAATCAATGATTGTAAATCAGGTGCCAACAAGAGCAGAGGTTAATGATGTGGCAAATTCAATAATGGATGGGGCTGATGCGGTAATGCTATCTGGTGAAACTTCTATTGGAGCGTTTCCTAAAGATGTTATAACAGTAATGAGAGATATAATTGAAAGTGTTGAAGATTCTGAATTTGTAAGAAACCCTATTGCTCATATACAGTGTATCAATGAACGTTTTATTACGAAATCTATTTGCCAACAGGCTGCAAATCTTGCTGACTCTATTAATGCAACCACAATTACTACTTTAACGCACAGTGGATATACTGCATTTCAAATATCTGCCTGGAGACCAAAATCAAATATTTTAGCTTTTACGGATAATAAACGAATTTTAGCAATGCTAAATTTACTTTGGGGAGTTAAAGCCTATTATTATGACAAATCAACAAGCACAGATGAAAGTGTGGAGGATATCAATCAAATGACACTCGAAAAAGGTTATGCAGAAAAGGGTAATTTTATTATCAATTTAAATGCCATGCCCATTAAAGATAAAGGTATGGTAAATACCATGCGTATATCACAATTATAGTGGATTATCGTATTCCAATAAATTATAAACAATTTATATTAGTGCTATTTTTTTAGAATTTTATCGTTTTTTTAAATTCTAATGGATATTCTTTTTTTTTTTACCTTTACAATCAATTAACCAAACTTAAATACCATTAAATATGAGAAGACTAGGAAGTTTAAAAATGAGACTTATAATAGGTGGAGCAATTATTTTATTTGCCTATATTCAGTACTGTTCAAGAACAGAAGTAAACGAATACACAGGCAAAAAACAACATATTTCTTTAACCACCGAAGAAGAAATTGCAATTGGTTTACAAAGCGCCCCTGAGATGGCTAGACAATATGGTGGTTTATATCCTGATCAGGAAGCTCAATCTCTAGTTGATCAAATAGGTAAAAAATTAGTCATGACTAGTATTGCCAGAGAAACTCCTTATAATTATGATTTCCATTTGCTTCGAGATCCCGAAATTGTTAATGCTTTTGCGCTTCCGGGAGGTCAGGTATTTGTAACTTATGGGTTATTCAAACTTTTACAAAATGAAGATCAACTCGCCGGTGTAATAGGTCATGAAATAGGTCATGTAGTTGGAAGGCATTCCGCAGAAAGAATTGCCAAACAAGACCTTACCCAAGGCATTATTACTGGAGTTATGGCCGGAACCGAAGGTACAGGACAAGTGGCTGCCATGGTAGCTAATGTTATAAATATGAAGTATGGCAGGGAAGATGAATTGGAAAGTGACCAATTTGGTGTTAAATGTATGATTGATGCAGGCTATAACCCCTATGAATTCATTGAGGTAATGAATATTTTAGATAAAGCTTCCGGCGGACAAAGAGTACCTGAATTTTCAAGTACACACCCCAGCGGACCTCATAGAATAGAAGAAATAAAAGCAGCTATTTTAGCCAATGGTTATGCGGCTCCGGTTAAATAGACTATAATAAAACAGTAAAAATCCTGATATAGAATATATTATTGGTCATTTAGAATATACAAATTTTGAAAATCATCCACTCTGGTTAGAAAGAGATCCAAATTATCGAACTAAAAAAACTGATCCGAGCATAGATTTTATCAATAATATTAGAAAAAAAACTTCAAAATACAATTGGAAACCTGTTCCTGAAAAATAAATAATTAATCCAATCTCATGAAATTTGTCTTATACTTTTTAACTTTTTTTCTATTCATAACCTTACATTCACAAAACAATAATTTTAATCAAAACCTATTTGCTGATTACGATACTTACAAAGAAAAACAATTAACAAAAAGGCGCATCAAACATCATGAAATTCAACCTTTAATTGAATCTTTAAAATCTGAAAATGGCTTTGAGGTAAATGTGTTAGGTAAATCAATTGAAGGAAGATCAATTTCAATGATAAGCATAGGTTCAGGAAAAACAAATATTTTGCTTTGGTCGCAAATGCACGGTAATGAACCAACAGCTACAATGGCAATTTTTGATATTCTTAATTATTTAAAACAAAATAAAGAAATACTCAAAGGTGTAAAAATTCATTTTATTCCTATGCTAAATCCTGATGGTGCTGAAAAATTTAATCGCAGAAATGCCATTGGAATTGATATCAATCGTGATGCCCAAAGGTTACAATCACCCGAATCAAGAATATTAAAAAATGCTCGCGACAGTTTACAGGCTGGTTTTGGATTTAATTTACATGATCAAAGTAAATATTACAACGCTGAACGAACAGAAAAACCTGCAACTATTTCATTTTTAGCCCCTGCTTATAATTACGAAAAAAGCATCAATAATGTTAGAGGTAATGCTATGAAAATTATTGTTCAAATGAATGCTGTTATTCAACATTATGCTCCCGGACAAGTTGGAAGATATTCTGATGACTTTGAACCAAGAGCTTTTGGTGATAATATTCAAAAATGGGGCACAAGTACAATTTTGGTAGAATCAGGAGGATATAAAAACGATACAGAAAAACAGTTTATTCGTAAATTGAATTATACTGCTCTGTTAACAGCCATTCAATCTATTTCAAAAGGAGCCTACAAAAATATCAAAGTGGCTGATTATGAAAAGATTCCGAAAAATGATCGCAAACTCTTCGATCTAAAAATTACTAATGTTACTTTTTCTTATTTGGGAAATAACTATACTGTTGATCTTGGAATTAACAACATAGAAAAAGATAATATTGAGCATACTGATTTTTATTATGTCGGACATATCAATGATATTGGCGATCTATCAACTTATTACGGTTACAAAACTCTTGATGCCAAAGATCTTACTTTTAAAATAGGTGAAACTTACCCAAAGATTATTTCAAACAGTAAAGATCTTGAAAATATGAATTTTGAAGAAATAATTCAAAAAGGATATACATCAATTGGTCTGAATTCAATTCCTGAAAATATAAAATATACCAACTACCCAATTAATATCATCAATATCAAAAATATTGTAATATCAAAAAATAACGTACCAAAATCACCCTTGCAATTTGGTAAAAATCCTACGTTTTTATTAACCAAAAATAATCAAGTAATCTTTGCTATTATAAACGGTTTTATTTATGATATGAAAAATGGTAAAAACTATATCAAAAATGGTTTGGTGAATTAATTATTTTACTTTTAAAAAAGTAAGCTAAATATGATATCTTCATTATCTTTGTATTTGAATTTTTTAAAGACAAATGACGATGCAAAAAAAAGTAATGCTAATCATAATGGATGGCTGGGGAATTACTCAGGATACAAATATATCAGCTATCTCTAAAGCACATACTCCCTATTATAAATATTTACTGGAAAATTATCCGAATGCTAAATTAAGAACTGACGGTCTAAATGTTGGTCTTCCTAAAGGGCAAATGGGTAACTCAGAAGTGGGCCATATGAATTTAGGTGCCGGCAGAATTGTTTTTCAGGATTTTGTTAAAATTAACAATGCTGTTAAAGATGGTTCTATCACCAAAGAAAAAGAATTGGTTGATGCTTTTGATTATGCTAAGAAAAATGATAAAAAAGTTCACTTTTTAGGTTTGGTTTCTGATGGAGGAATCCATTCTCATATCAATCAACTTAAAGGTTTAATAAAAGCAGCAAAAGAATCTAATTTAAACGATATTTATTTACATGCCTTTACTGATGGTAGAGATTGTGACCCAAAATCAGGAAAAGCATTTATTGATGATATCGATATTTTTATGAAAGAATCTACTGGTAAACTGGCAACCATTACCGGAAGATATTATGCTATGGATCGTGACAATAGATGGGAAAGAGTAAAAATAGCCTATGATGCAATGCTAAACGGTATTGGTGAAAAGTCGAAAAATGCAAAAGATTCTATACAAAAAAGTTATGATAAAGGTGTAACCGATGAATTTATCAAACCAATTATCATGACAGATGATGATGATAAACCTGTTGCTACTATTGATAAAGATGATGTGGTAATCTTTTTTAACTTCAGGACTGATAGAGGCCGACAACTAACCAGAGTATTTACTCAGGAAGATATGCCAAACTATGATATGAAGACAGTCCCTTTATATTTTGTAACGCTAACCAATTATGACAGAACCTTTAAAAATATACATGTTATATACTCAAAGGAAAATCTAAAAAATACTTTGGGAGAAGTGCTTGAAAAAAATAACAAAACTCAAATTAGAATTGCAGAAACTGAAAAATACGCACACGTTACATTTTTCTTTTCCGGAGGAAGAGAAGAAGAATTTAAGGGAGAAAAACGTATTTTATGTCCATCTCCCAAAGTAGCAACATACGATCTACAACCCGAAATGAGTGCGAAAGATGTACAGGATGCTATTATTCCTGAACTGAAGAAAAAAGAAACTAATTTTATTTGCCTGAACTTTGCCAATACTGATATGGTTGGTCATACCGGAATTATGAGTGCTGCAAAGATTGCTGCCGAAACTGTAGATTCATGCTTGAGCAATGTTGTTTCTACTGCTCTGGAAAATGATTATGCAACTATCATCCTTGCTGATCATGGTAACAGTGAAACCATGATCAATTCTGATGGCACACCTAATACAGCACACACAACCAATCCGGTACCCTTTATCCTAGTCGATAATGATTATAAAGGGAAGATCAAAGATGGTATATTGGGTGATATTTCCCCAACAATTTTAGAACTGATGGGCTTAAAAAAACCTATAGTTATGACACAAAATTCTTTATTATAATTTTTAAAAAATGAAAAATATATTATTATTATTACTGTTAATTGGATTTTATTTCAATAGTAATGCACAAGAAATCACTAATTCAGATCTAATAGGGATTCAATCTAAAAAAGATTTTAAACAACAACCTTATGCCCAATGGTTCGACACAAACTATAATGATTATGTTTTAGATGATTCTACAGTTAAAGAAATGAAAAATCATTTAAATGGCATTAGCATAAAAGCATTTATGGGTACATGGTGCGGAGATAGTAAACATGAAGTCCCAACTTTTTATAAATTATTAGATGCATTAAACTTCGATTATAAAAATCTTAAAATGATCGCTGTTAATCGTGGTAAAAAAACTCCAGATAATCTTCAAAGTGGTTTAGATATTTCTCGGGTTCCGACTTTTATTTTTTATAAAAACGGTAAAGAAATTGGCAGATTTGTTGAATATCCCAGAGAGACTTTAGAAAAAGACATTCTTAAAATTGTAAGTGGAAAGCCATACAAACATTCCTACGATACAGATTAATTTTTTTATAAAAACACTCTTTTACACAATAGTATTGCTAATTTTTAGTTTATTACCATATATTAAGATATTATATTAAATTTGTAAAAAAATTAATCAAATGTTGCCCAGAAATTCATTAATTATTGCTGTAGATTTTGATGGAACAATTGTTGAAGACAAATATCCTCAAGTTGGTTCTGCAAAAATATTTGCTTTTGAGACATTAAAAGAGTTGCAAAATAAAGGGCATCGATTAATTTTATGGACTTACAGATCTGGTGAAAAATTAGAAGAAGCTGTAGCTTTTTGTAAAAAAAACGGATTAGAATTTTACGCCGTTAACAATAGTTATCCCGAAGAAAAATTTAAAGGTAAAGAAAGTCGAAAAATAAATGCCGATGTTTTTATAGATGATAGAAACATAGGAGGTTTATTAGGATGGGGAGAGATATACCAACAATTATTAAAAACAGAAAAACCATCAGAAAGAAAAGTAAAGAAAGGTTTTTTCGGACTATTTAAAAGCTAAATCAATTATTTTATTCAGGTTAAAATTTGTAACCTTCATAATAAGCTCTTTCAATAGCTTCTCTATGATCAGGATGAGCAATCTTTAGTAATTCTTTTTTGCGTTGTTTTAAAGTTTTTCCGAATAAAAAAGCAACACCAAACTCCGTCACCACATAATGCACATTTGCTCTTGTTGTAACTACTCCGGCTCCTCTTTTAAGGAAAGGTACTATTTTGCTTTCACCATATTTTGTTTGAGATGGTAATGCAATAATTGCTTTACCTCCTTCACTCAAAGAAGCTCCCCTTATGAAGTCCATCTGACCACCAACACCTGAAAATAAACGTGTACCAATTGTATCAGAACAAACCTGACCAGTTAAATCAACCTCAATTGCTGAATTTATTGCTACCATTTTTGGATTTTGCATAATAATAGTCACATTATTCACATAATCAGCTGTTCTCATTTCAATAAAAGGATTGTCATCTACATAATCATAAAGTTTTCTACTACCCAATAAAAAAGTTGCTAAAGCTCTACCCGGATTAACTCCTTTATAATTTCCATTGATAACATCTTTTAAGATCAGGTCTATAACACCATCCGAAAACATTTCAGTATGTAAACCTAAATCTTTATGATTACCTAATTTCTGTAAAACAGCATTGGGAATATTTCCAATACCCATTTGTAAAGTACTTCTATCATCGATTAATTCAGCAATATAAGCTCCAATTTTATGTTGAACTTCATTTATTTTAGGAATATTTACTTCATGAATTGGTTCATTTACCTCTACAAAAGAATTTAATTCTGAAATATGAATAATACCATCACCGTGTGTTCTGGGCATTTGTGGGTTTATTTGTGCAATTACATGATCGGCATTTTCAATAGCTGCTACTGTGGCCATTACAGTTGTACCTAAAGAACAATAACCGTGTTTGTCTGGTGGAGAAACTTGAATTAAAGTTACATCTATATCAATAATGTTTCTTTTGAATAAAATGGGCAGCTCACTTAAAAAAACAGGTGTATATGACCCATTTCCAGCTAAAAGTGTATGCCTAACATTACTACCAATAAAAAAAGAATTTACATGAAAACTATCTTTTAATTCTGGATCTGCATAAGGAGCCTTCCCCTCTGTATGTAAATGACATATTTTTACATTTCTCAACTCTTCATGTCTGGCAGTCATAGCATTAATCAAAGTTTGAGGGGCAGCAGAGCCTGCTTGAATATATACTCGATCATTTGATTTGATAATTTTTACAGCTTCTTCGGGAGATACGGATTTATACATAATTACAATGTTTGAAATTAAACATCTATAAAGTTACTAAATTGTTTTAACTTTTAAAAAATTAGACTCAATTTTAAATCACTTTTCTATAAATTTCAGAATTCCAACTTTCAACTTTTTAAAGTATATTTGCTCCTCAATATTTTTTTATAATGATCATAATAAAAACACCTGAAGAAATTGAATTAATGCGCGATAGTGCTCTAATAGTTTCGAGGACACTTGGAATAGTTGCTTCTGAAATAAAACCTGGTATTACTACTTTGTTTTTGGATAAATTAGCAGAAGAATTCATAAGAGATCAAGGTGCTGAACCGGGATTTTTAGGACTTTATGATTTCCCTAATACCCTTTGCATGAGTCCGAATGCTCAAATTGTACATGGAATTCCTAATGATACACCACTAAATGAAGGTGATATCATTTCTGTAGATTGTGGGGCATTAAAAAATGGATTTTATGGAGATCATGCCTATACCTTTGAGGTTGGTGAAGTAGCTCAAGAAACCAAAAATTTATTGCAGATAACAAAAGAAAGCCTTTATGTGGGTATAAGAGAATTTAGAGCTGGAAACCGTGTTGGTGATGTTGGCTCAGCTATTCAAAATTATACTGAAAAACACGGTTATGG
Source organism: Flavobacteriia bacterium (assembly GCA_030626085.1). Lineage (GTDB taxonomy): Bacteria > Bacteroidota > Bacteroidia > Flavobacteriales > Flavobacteriaceae > Namhaeicola. The sequence continues at coordinate 2,705 of DAOUPQ010000027.1, read as the reverse complement.
TGTTGTAAGAGAATTGGTTGGTCATGGTTTGGGAAAAGTCATGCATGAAGACCCTGAATTGCCCAACTATGGAAGAAGAGGCAGGGGTAAAAAATTTAAAGAAGGTATGGTCGTAGCTATTGAACCCATGATAAATATGGGAACACAAAGAATTAATCAATTAAAAGATGGTTGGACAATTCTAACTGCTGATGGTAAACCGAGTGCCCATTTTGAACATGATGTTGCTATTGTAAATGGTAAACCTGAATTGCTCTCTACTTTTAAATATATTTATGATGCTTTGGGAATTGTGAGTGATGAAGAAGATGAATTTAGAAGCTAATCTTAAATTGTGAAATTATTTAAACTTATACTCAATACAATACCAAGGCCTTACCTTATAAAACTGAGCTATTTGGTTAGCCCGATTTTGACTATATACCTAAAAGGTGATAGATATACCGACCCTATTGATGGTAAAAGTTTTAAAAAATTCCTGCCTTATGGATATGGAGAACAACGCCCCAATGTTTTATCACCAAGTACATTATCTTTAGAAAGACATCGGTTAATGTGGCTATATCTAAAAAATAAAACCGCCTTTTTTACAGCAAAGAAAAAGGTTCTTCATATGGCACCTGAACAGTGTTTTTTACCTATTTTTAAAAAAATGAAAAACCTGGATTATACTACCGCCGATCTTTATTCACCTATTGTTGACGTAAAAGCTGATATTTTAGATCTACCCTTTAAAGATGATGGTTTTGATATGGTTTTTTGTAATCATGTTCTAGAACATATTGAAGACGATGTAAAAGCCATGAGCGAATTATATCGAGTATTAAAACCTAATGGAATAGGGATTTTTCAAGTACCTCAAGATCTGAGCTTAGAAAAAACCTATGAAGATCTTAATATTACTACAGCCGAAGAACGAAAAAAACATTTTGGCCAATACGACCATGTAAGAATTTACGGAAAAGATTATTTTAACCGATTGCGAAATGTTGGATTTAAAGTTGATGAAATTGATTATTCAAAGACTATTCCAGATGAATTGGTAGATAAATATCGCTTAGCAAAAGGAGAGATTTTACCAGTATGTTATAAGAAATAATCAACGTCAGGCTTTCACTTTGATTGAGAGCCTGACGCTATTTTAAAAAGGAATTTTACTATTTTTTCAATAAATCTCTAATTTCAGTAAGTAATTCTTCTTGGGAAGGACCTGCTGGAGCAGAAGCAACTTCCTCTTCTTTTCTTTTAAATTTATTTACTGCTTTAACAATAAGAAACATTACAAAAGCTACAATTATAAAATCTAAAACAGATGTTAAGAATTCACCATAAAGAACTGCAATTTCTCCTTGAATTTTTCCTTCAGCATCAGCTAAACCACCTTTAATAATCCATTTTAATTCTTTAAAATCAGTATTAAATAATAAACCAATTAATGGCGATACAATACCAACTGTGAAAGCAGTAACAACGGTCTTAAATGCTGCACCCATTACAAAACCTACAGCTATATCCAGTAAGCTACCTTTTAATGCAAATTCTTTAAATTCTTTTAACATGATTAGTTTGTTTTAAATTTATGTATTGCAATATACTAAAACACTATAATATTTTCCGTCTAACTCTTTGCGAAATAGAAGTTAATATCTCATAAGGGATTGTATTCGTACTTTTTGCAAAATCTAAAATATGCCCTTGATTATTAAAAAAAATTACATCATCTCCTTCTTTACATTCAATATTTGTAACATCAACCATTATAATATCCATACAAATTGTTCCTACTATTGGGGCTTTTTGATCATTAATAGTAACACGCCCTTTTTCATTACCTAATGCTCTGTTAATTCCGTCAGCATAGCCAACTGGAATTACTGCAATTTTAGAAATTTTTTCAGCTTTAAACTTTCGATTATAACTAACTGTTTCACCTTTTTCAATAATTTGAATTTGAGAGATCTTTGTTTTTAAATTGCAGACATTTTTAAGTTTTTTTGTTTCTGATTTATTATTTCCAAATCCGTAAAAACCAATCCCCAAACGAACCATGTCAAATTGAGCTTCGGGATAATTGATAATTCCTGAAGTATTTGAAATATGCCTCAAAGGCTTATAATTCAAAACATTAATTAAAGCATCGCTCATTTGATCAAAATCATAAATTTGCTGCTGCGTAAAATCTTTTTCTTGAGGGTCTTCACTTGCCGCTAAATGAGAATAAATTGAATTAATTTTTAGATGATCAAATTCTTTTAAATATTTTTTTAACCTTTTTAGATCATTCATTTTAAAACCTAATCGGTTCATTCCAGAATTAATTTTGATATGAATAGGATAGTCTTTTAAATTCCGATTCTCTGCAAGTTTCTTAAAAGATAAAAGAGTTTCAAAATTGTAAAGATTTGGTTCTAAATTATAATCAATAATTAAATCGAAATTCTCTTTTTGAGGATTTAAAACCAGAATAGGTAAAGTTATATTGGCTTTTCTTAAATCAATTCCTTCATTTGCGTAAGCAACAGCCAAATAATCTATCTTTTCTTTTTCTAAAATCTTAGCAACAGCCACTGAATTGCTGCCATAAGCAAAAGCTTTAATAACAACCAGTAATTTAGTTTGTGAATTTATTTTTGATTTGAAAAATCTAAGATTATGTTGAATTGCTTTAGAGTCAATTTCTAAAACAGTAGGTGAATTATTCATTG
>DAOUPQ010000076.1 GCA_030626085.1 Flavobacteriia bacterium | reverse complement strand
TAAAGGAGATATAATTTTAATAGCAGGAAAAGGCCACGAAACCTATCAGATTATTGGAAATATAAGATCTGATTTTGATGATTTTAAAATTGTAAATGAATTATTAACGGAAATGAATAAATAACGATGTTATACTATTTATTTGATTATTTAGATAACCAACATAATCTGGCAGGCGCAGGATTGTTTCAATACATTTCTTTCCGTTCTGCAATGGCATTTTCATTTTCATTATTGATCTCAACTATTTATGGTAGAATGATTATTGATAAATTAAGACGATTACAGGTAGGAGAGTCTATTCGTGATTTATGGTTACATGGCCAGGTTGAAAAAACCGGAACCCCTACTATGGGTGGTTTGATTATCATATTAGCAACTTTAGTTCCTGTATTCCTTTTAGCAAAACTACACAATATTTATATTATTTTATTGATTGTAACTACCCTTTGGATGGGTATGATTGGTTTTATAGATGATTATATCAAAGTATTTAAAAAGAATAAAGAAGGATTAAAAGGTAGGTTTAAAATAGTTGGTCAGGTCATTCTGGGAGCTTTTGTTGGCATTGTTCTTTATTTTAATCCGGATGTAGTTGTAAAAGAAAAATTACGTGGAGATCAGATTGTTAAAATCGAACAATTAACCAATCCCACCAGTAATTTTACAGAGGCTCATAAATCAACAAAAACAACTATTCCTTTTGTAAAGAATAATGAGTTTGACTATGCAAGTTTATTGAGCTGGGCTGGTGAAGGTGCTAAAGATTATGTATGGTTATTGTTTGTAGGTATTGTAATATTTATAATTACTGCTGTTTCTAATGGAGCTAATTTAACGGATGGGATAGATGGTCTGGCAGCCGGGAGCTCGGCTATAATTGTTCTGGCATTGGCTGTATTTTCATGGGTTTCAGGTAATATCATTTTTGCTGATTATTTGGATGTGATGTATATACCTAACTCTGGTGAAATGACTATTTTTCTTAGTGCTTTTGTAGGGGGGCTTGTTGGATTCTTATGGTATAATACATATCCTGCGCAAGTATTTATGGGTGATATAGGAAGTTTAACAATTGGAGGCATAATTGCTGTTTTGGCTATTGCCGTACGAAAAGAATTACTTCTGCCGATTTTAGCTGGAGTCTTTTTAGTAGAAAATTTATCGGTTGTGATGCAGGTTTCCTATTTTAAATATACAAGGAAAAAATATGGAACAGGTAAGCGTATATTTTTAATGTCACCCTTGCATCATCATTACCAAAAAAGTGGTTATCACGAAAGTAAAATTGCTACTAGATTTTGGATTGTAGGTATTTTACTTGCAGTCCTATCCATAGTAACATTGAAAGTAAGATAATAATTAATAAAAATTTAAATAAATGAGTATTTCGGCTTTTGCAATACAACAAAATTTCAATACAAAAAATGCCATGGCATCTAAAATGATCTCTGAGCTGTTACATGTTCGCAAAGAGACAATAAGAGAATGTTTGGCGATTTGTGATCAAGAAGAACACAGATTGGAAGAAGTTCTGAAGATCAACGGTGTTCAATATATTAATGATTCACAAGCCGAAAATGTCAATGCTGTATATTTTGCTCTAGATAGTGTGGAATATCCTATAGTCTGGATTGTTGGCGGTGTTGATAAAGGGAATGATTACGAACCTTTGTTGCCTTTGGTTAGAGAAAAAGTGAAAGCCATTATTTGTATGGGTAAGGATAATCATAATATTATAAAAACTTTTGTAAATGTTGTTGATTTTATGATTGAAACACCTAGTGTGAGCGAAGCTGTTAATATAGCTTATAAACTAACCGAGAAGGGAGATGCAGTATTGTTATCGCCGGCATGTGAAAGCTATGATATGTTTGATGGTTATGAAGATAGAGGAAAAAAATTTAGGCAAGCCGTTAGAAAACTATAATTTATTAAAAATGCATTATTACTATTAATGAAACAACTATTAGCAAATATTAAAGGAGATAAAACCATATGGGCAATCATTGCCGTGTTGGCTATTTTTTCATTTTTACCTGTGTATAGTTCAAGTACAAATCTTGTTTATGTTACCGGAAAAGGTACCACTTTTGGATATTTAATAAAACATGCTATTCTCTTATTACTTGGTTTTGTAATTGTTTATGCAACTCATAAAATACCTTATAAATATTTTAGCGGATTGTCTGTTTTATTGATGCCTGTAGTTGTGCTCTTACTTATTTTTACGATGACTCAAGGAACCGTGATTAGCGGAGCCAATGCCAGTAGATGGATTCAAATTCCGTTTGTAGGAATGGGATTTCAAACATCAACTTTGGCAGTTGTAGTTGTTATGATGTTTGTGGCAAGATACCTGGCTCGTAACAGGGATAAACAGATTACTTTTAAAGAGAGTATTTTATATTTATGGTTGCCTGTGGCAATTATTTTGATGCTTATTTTACCTGCAAATTTTTCAACAACAGCAATTGCTTTTGTAATGGTAATGCTTTTGGTATTTCTTGGAGGTTATCCTATTAAATATATTATGTACATTTTAGGGATGGCAGTTTTAGTTTTTGCTATATTTTTACTTACAGCAAAAGCTTTTCCCGATGCAATAAAAAATACTAGAATTCAAACCTGGAGCAGTAGAATTGAAAATTTCTCATCAGGAGAAAGTGAAAATAATTATCAGGCTGAAAAGGCTAAAATAGCCATAGCTTCAGGTGAAATCAATGGTAAAGGCCCGGGTAAGAGTGTGCAAAAAAACTTCTTACCACAATCATCTTCCGATTTTATCTATGCGATTATAGTAGAAGAATTTGGCTTAATTGGCGCAATTTTAATAGTATTATTATATCTGGGATTACTTTTTAGAATAGTGATCATAACAACAAAAACAGAAACTATTTTTGGCACTTTATTAGCATTAGGTGTTGGGATACCCATTATATTTCAAGCTTTTATAAATATTGCTGTTGCTGTTGGTTTGTTTCCGGTAACTGGTCAACCTTTACCTTTGATAAGCACAGGAGGTACTTCAATTTGGATGACTTGTTTTGCGATTGGAGTAGTATTGAGTATAAGCGTAGCGAATAAAGAAAAAGTTACAGAAAGTAACGAGGATATTGAATTAGAAAACCCTTTAGATATTTTACATGAAGCAGTCGGTTAACATATTGTTGAGTGGAGGGGGCACAGGCGGACATATCTATCCGGCAATTGCGATTGCAAATGAATTAAAAAGTAGGATTAAAAATGTAAATTTTTTATTCGTTGGAGCAAATGACAGGATGGAAATGGAAAAAGTTCCTCAGGCAGGTTATAAGATCAAAGGGTTGAATATTTCAGGATTGAATAGAAGTTTATCAATAAAAAATTTAACGTTTCCATTTAAATTGATCGATAGTTTATACAAAGCTAAAAATATTATTAAAGAATATAAACCAGATGTAGTTATAGGAACAGGAGGTTTCGCTTCTGGGCCAACATTGTTTATGGCTAATAAAAAAAATATACCGACTTTAATTCAAGAGCAGAATTCTTTCCCGGGTATTACTAATAAATTCTTAGCTAAGAATGTGCAAAATATTTGTGTGGCTTATGATGGATTAGATAAGTATTTTCCACAGGATAAAATTATCATGACGGGTAATCCTGTAAGACAAGATATTCTTGATATTTCAAAAAAAAGAGAAGATGCAATAAAGCATTTTAAGCTTGATGGAAGTAAAAAAACATTGGTAGTATTAGGAGGTAGTTTGGGAGCCAGAGCAATTAATCAAATTATTGAAAAAAATTTACAGGAATTACTTAAAAATGATCTTCAAATTATATGGCAAACAGGAAAATTATATTTTGATGATTATAAAAAATACGATCAAAAAGAAGGAGTACAGACACATGCTTTTATACAAAAAATGGATTTTCTATATGCTGCTGCAGATATTTTGATAAGTAGAGCAGGAGCTGGTACAATTTCTGAATTGTGTTTGGTAGGAAAACCGGTAATTTTTATTCCGTCACCAAATGTTGCCGAAGATCATCAAACTAAAAATGCTTTGTCAGTTGTAAAGAATAACGCTGCAATAATGATTAAAGAGGAAGAGCTAAAGGAGTTTTCAGAGCAATTTGATAAACTTTTTGAAGACGATCAATTGCAAAAAGAGTTGAGTAAGAATATTAAAAATATGGCTTTACCAAATGCAACAGCAAAAATTGCTGACGCCGTTGAAGCTTTGTTAAATTAAAATGAATATAATGTGCTAAATACTTTGGTTACTATGGCAAATAAAAGTTTGATTAGGGAATTGAACTTTTAGTTTGCCATAATTTTAATAATGAAAATATCAAAATTTAAATTGAAAAAATATATTGTACATATCAAATTTATAGCTCTTTTCCTACTGATTTTGTTTTTATACGGATTTGCTGCAAATAGACATTATAATAAAAAGATTAAAAAAATTGATATTGAATTTAAAAATGGAAACAACCTATTTATCACTTATGAAACGGTTAATAAATTGTTAATACAAAATTTTGATAGCGTAAAAAATCAAACAATAGAAAGGTTACATTTGAATGATTTAGAAAAATCTGTCAAAATAAATGCAATGATCCAGAATGCTGAAATTTATTCTACAATTGATAATAAATTAGGCGCGATTATTACACAAAGAACCCCTGTTTTAAGAGTAGTTAATGGATTGGAATCATATTATTATGATGAACTTGGTAAAAAAATGCCATTGTCTAAAAATTATTCGGCTCGTGTACCAATCGTTTCGAGTAAAATAGATGAAGATAATAATTCAGATATTATCAATTTATCGAATAGAATTAAAGAGGATGATTTTTTAAAAAAGCAAGTTATTGGCATAGATCAAAATGAAAAAGAAGGTATTAATCAATTTATTTTGAAAACCAGAATTGGAGACCAAATTATTATTTTGGGAACTGTACAGAATTTTAATAATAAAAAAAATAAACTAAAAGCATTTTATCAAAAAGCTTTAGCTGATAGTACTTTAAAATTTTTTGACACCATTAATTTAAAGTATAAAAATCAAGTTGTTTGCACAAAAAAGTAAAATATGGAAAATGAAAACATTGCAGTTGGTTTAGATATTGGAACAACAAAGATTGTTGCAATGGTAGGTAAAAATGATACCTATAAAAAAATTGAGGTGCTTGGTTTGGGTAGAGCCAAAAGTTTGGGCGTACACAGGGGAGTTGTAAATAATATTACTCAAACAATCCAGTCTATTCAACAGGCTATTGATCAGGCCGAAGCTACATCCGGAAAAAAGATTGAAAAAGTAGATGTTGGAATTGCAGGTCAGCATATTCGCAGTTTACATCACAGTGATTATATAACACGACCTTATCCAGATAGAGTAATTGATGAAAATGATATTGAAAGATTGATCAATCAGGTTTATAAATTGGTAATGCTCCCCGGTGAGGAGATTATTCATGTTTTACCTCAAGATTATAAAGTTGATGGTCAGGCTGAAATAAAAACACCCATTGGTATGTATGGAGGAAGGCTAGAGGCTAATTTTCATGTAGTTGTTGGGCAAGTTTCATCAATAAGAAATATTGGAAGATGTATTAAAAGTGCCGGTCTAGAATTATCAAGTATAACACTTGAACCGATGGCCTCTGCAAATGCAGTTTTGAGTCAGGAAGAAAAAGAAGCCGGTGTTGCTTTGATTGATATTGGTGGTGGTACAACTGATTTAGCAATTTTCAAAGATGGAATTATAAGACATACTGCTGTTATACCGTTCGGTGGTGGTGTAATTACAGAAGATATTAAAGAAGGATGTTCGATCATTGAGAAACAGGCCGAATTGCTAAAAACCAAGTTTGGCTCAGCTTGGCCGGGTGAAAATAAAGATAATGAAATAGTTTCAATTCCTGGTTTAAGAGGTAGGGATCCAAAAGAGATAACATTAAAAAATCTTTCAAAAATTATTCATGCACGAATTGTTGAGATTGTAGAACAAGTATTTTTAGAGATAAAAAATTATGGTTTTGAAGATAATAAGAAAAAATTAATTGCAGGAATTGTTTTAACCGGAGGAGGCGCTCAACTTAAACATATCAAACAATTAGTTGAATATATTACAGGTATGGATACTCGTATTGGATATCCAAATGAGCATTTGTCGAGTAGTAGTGATGTAGAATTATCCAGTCCGATCTATGCAACTGCTGTTGGATTATTGATGAATGGATTGAATGAGTATGATAAAAAAGATAGAAAGAATAAAATTGAATCACAACAAGAAATTTTAAAGGATACAACAGTTTCTAATGAAAGCCCAAAAAGAACGGTCTTTGATAAATGGATAGAAAAGTTTAGAGATTTTTTAGAAAATGCAGAATAGAGTATAAAAATAGCAGAATAGAAAAAAAATAGTAATAAAACCTTTTAAGAGAAAGTTATGAGTAGTATAGATTTAACCAATATTTCATTTGATTTACCTAAGAACCAGTCTAATGTAATTAAAGTAATTGGCGTAGGAGGCGGAGGAAGTAATGCGATTAATCACATGTTTTCAAAAGGAATCAAAGGAGTTGATTTTATAATTTGTAACACTGATTCGCAAGCTTTGCATAACAGCCCTGTTCCAACTAAAATTCAGTTAGGAGCTACACTTACCGAAGGATTAGGTGCGGGTGCCAATCCAACCATTGGTAAAGAAGCTGCTTTGGAGAGTATTGATGATATCAGAGATATGTTAGATAAAAGATCAAAAATGTTATTTATTACTGTTGGAATGGGTGGAGGTACAGGTACCGGTGCTGCACCTGTTATTGCAAAAATTGCCAAAGAAATGGATATTCTAACTGTAGGAATAGTTACAACACCATTTAGTTTTGAGGGTAAAATGCGTAATGAACAGGCTCAAATAGGAATTGAAAAATTACGTAAACATGTTGATTCTTTGGTAGTAATTAATAATAACAAATTACGTGAAGTTTATGGTAATTTAGGTTTTAAAGCTGGCTTTACAAAGGCTGATGAAGTTTTGTCAACAGCTGCTACAGGAATTGCACAGGTAATCACACATCATTATACTCAAAATATTGACTTAAGGGATGCTAAAACAGTGCTTTCTGATAGTGGAACTGCTATCATGGGTTCTGGTTCGGCTACTGGAATTAATCGTGCACAAAGTGCTATTACTAAAGCATTAGATTCACCATTACTAAATGACAATAAAATTACAGGAGCAAAAAGAGTTCTGTTGTTAATTGTTTCTGGAACTTCTGAAGTAACCATTGATGAAATCGGAGAAATTAATGATTATATCCAATCTGAAGCCAAAACTAATGTTGATATTATAATGGGTGTAGGTGAAGATGAAAATTTAGGAGAATCTATTTCGGTAACTGTGATTGCAACCGGATTTAATATTGAAATTCAAAATGGGTTCACGAGTAATAATTCTAAAAAAATTGTTCATAATTTGGTAGATGAAAATGAAAAAAAGGATACAAAAAAAGAAGAACTTTCAAAAACGGAATCTTCTAATATTGTGAAGCATCATGTATTGCTAGAAGAAATACCAGAAAATGAACAAGAGGTTGTAAAATTAAATGTAGAGCATGAAGATGTAATACAAAAAGGTGAGGACGAATTTATTATATCTACTACAACTGAAGAGAAAATTCAAGAATCAGAAAGTACAATTAAAGAAATTAATAAAAATCAATTTTCATTTACTTTTGATCTGCCCATTCAAAAAACAAAAACTGTTGAAAGTGCTATTAATAAAAATATTCATGATATTGAAATAATTGGGTTAGAAGAGATTAGACCACAAGTTTTTGAGGATGATAAAGTTAGGCATACTTTAGAGATAGAAGATGAATTTGCTCCTGAATTAAAAGTATTGAATGAGATTAAGGGCGATTCTCAAAAAGATAATGATTTGGAATTTGAGTTGAGGGTAGATAAAAAATCTAAGCAAAATGAAGATAGAATTACAGATAATAGTATAATTGAGAATGAAGTATCTCCTTTAAATCTTACTATATCTGAATTAAAGAACAGAGCAGATGATAGAAGAGACAGGATGAAGGAGTTTAATTATAAATTCATAAATAAAGTCCATCAAAATGTTGATGAAATGGAAAATCAACCTGCATATAAACGTTTAGGAGTTGATATTAATGAAGTAAGTTTATCTTCAGAAAATCAAAAAAATAAATCTAGAACAACACTTGGTTTGGATGATAATGATGAAATACAAATACGATCAAATAACTCTTTTTTACATGATAATGTAGATTAGTTTAATTAAATTTTAGTTTTTTTAGTTAGTGGGAAAATCCGGAATAGAAATCTGTTTCGGATTTTTTGAAAATAAATTTTTACAATTTGAATATAAATATTTGGAATATAATAAAGAAAGAAATCTCAATTTTGAATATTATTTCAAAATTATTCTTTTAGTAGCCTGACTATTTCCTACGTTGATCTTTAAAAAATAAATTCCTTTATCAACTTGATTTAATTTTAATTCGAAAGAGGTTTCAATTATCTTATTTTTTTTGTAGATCAATTTCCCTGTGATATCATAAATTGAAATTTGCATTTCTTCATTTCCTTTACGTTGAATAAAAAAAATACCATAGGAAGGGTTTGGATAAACATTAAAAGCAGTTTTTTCAAAACCATTTACCGCTAAAATT
>DAOUPQ010000134.1 GCA_030626085.1 Flavobacteriia bacterium | reverse complement strand
TCGTTATTTATTCATTTCCGTTAATAATTCATTTACAATTTTAAAATCATCAAAATCAGATCTTATATTTCCAATAATCTGATAGGTTTCGTGGCCTTTTCCTGCTATTAAAATTATATCTCCTTTAACCGCTATTTTACAAGCAGTTTTAATTGCTTGCTTTCTATCAGTAATTGAAATTGTTTTTCTAAAATTTTCCGTTAAAACACCTGCTTCAATATCTCTAATAATTGTATCGGGATCTTCACTTCTAGGATTGTCTGAAGTGAAAATTACCTGATTACTTAAAGTAGAAGCTATATTTCCCATTTTTGGCCTTTTATCTTTGTCACGATCACCACCACAACCTACTACTGTAATTACCTGTTCATTTTGGGATCGGATTGAATTGATAGTTTCTAATACATTTTTTAAGGCATCAGGTGTGTGTGCATAATCTATAATGGCTGTAATATCACTTTTTGATATAGCATACTGAAACCTTCCATCAACAGTTTTAAGCATACTGATTAACCTCAAAGCCTCCAATTTTTCCATTCCCAATAAATCCGCAGTAGCGTAAATTGCCAATAAATTGTATGCATTAAAATTACCAATTAGCTTTGTATAAACTTCCTGATCATTTATATTCAACAATAAACCATCAAACTGATTTTCAATTATTCTGCCTTTATAATCAGCTACAGTTTTTAAAGCATAGGTGTATTTTTGAGCGTTTGTGTTTTGCAACATGAACTCACCATTCTTATCATCAATATTCACTAAAGCGAAAGCAGATTTAGGTAAATGATCAAAAAAGTTCTTCTTTACATCTCTGTATGTTGCAAATGAGTTGTGGTAATCTAAATGATCATGGGTTAAATTTGTAAAAACTCCACCATCAAATTCTAATCCTGATGTCCTTTTTTGATGAATTCCATGTGAACTGACTTCCATAAAACAATAACTAACACCCTGATTTACCATTTTGTGTAAATATTGATTGATTGTTATTGAATCAGGAGTTGTATGTGTTGCCTTAAATTCTTCTCCATCAACCATTATCTTAATTGTAGATAAAAGTCCGCTTTTAAATCCTGCATCTTTAAAAAGCTTATACAATAAAGTTGCAATCGTTGTTTTTCCGTTTGTACCGGTTACGCCAATTAGTTTTAATTTTCCGGAAGGATTATCATAATAATTTGAAGCTATTTCTGCTAAAGCTTCATCACTATTTTTAACTTGTATATAAGCGATATTTTTTTGTAATACTTTGGGAAATACTTCACAAATAATAGCTACTCCTCCATTTTCTATTGCATTATCTATAAAATTATGTCCATCAAATAAAAGACCCTTTTGAGCAATAAACAGTGTTCTTTCTTCTACTTTTCTAGAATCAAAAGCAATATTATTGATCTTAACATCAGTTGTGCCATTTACAGCTTCAATTGCAATTTTAAACAGTATGTCTTTTAACTTTTTCAACCTTAATTTATGATAGATTTAAAACTATTTCAGTTCCTTTTTCAACTTTTGAACCAGCCTTAACTGATTGCTCTTTTACTTTTCCATTACCTTTTGCATTCACACTAAAACCCAAATTCTCTAATAATGGAATTGCATCCATTCCACTCATGTTTTTAACATTTGGCATGGATTTATAATTGGTGTTCACTTTTTTATAATATTTCTCATAATTTTCATCAAATGACGCCAATTCGTTTTTTAAAATAATTACATCCTGTACAGGTGTTTCAGAATAAATTTTATGAGCAATTTTTTTAAATACAGGACCTGCAACGATATTTCCATAATATCCAATCTTTTTATCAGGCTTATGAATAACTACTATACAGGAATATTTTGGATTATCTGCAGGGAAATAGCCTACAAAAGATGATATATATTTTGTACCGCTTTCTTTCCAATAATCGGTTTGACAAGTACCTGTTTTCCCAGCCATAGAAAAATTATCATTATAAATATTTACTGCTGTTCCTCTTTTTACTACATTTTGCATCATTACTTTAACCTTATCAATAGTTTCTTGCGAACATATCTTTGGGTTGATCACTTCTTTATCAAATGTTGTAATTGAATTACTCTGTGTACGGATCTCTTTTATAAATTGTGGTTTTACCATCTCTCCATTGTTAGCAATAGCATTATAAAAGGTCAATGTTTGTAAAGGTGTAAACGAAACACCGTAACCATAGGCCATCCACGGTAGTGACAATCCATTCCAATTATCTTTATCATCAGGATTTGGAATTATAGGATTCCCTTCACCTTTTATTGACAATCCTAATTTTTTACCAATACTCATTCTGTTTAATCCGTCAATAAATTTTTTTGGATTATCTTTATAATGATCATTGATAATTTTTACCATCCCAACATTTGATGAAACTTCAAATACTCTTGCAACTGATATTTTACCGTAGCCACCTCTATGAGAATCTCTTACTTTCCTTTTATAAAAAGATATTACACCATTCCCTGTATCAACAATTTGAGCTGTATCAATAACTTTATCTTCTAAAGCAACCACCATTCCCATAAGTTTAAAAGTAGAACCAGGCTCATGTGACTCCCAAACTGCATAATTTCTTCGAGCACTATAAGTACCGTTTTTTGTTTTCCCCAGATTTGAAATGGCTTTAATTTCACCTGTTTGTGTTTCCATTACAACAACAGTTCCGTGCTCAGCATCAAATTTTTCAAGTTGTTCCAGCAATGCATAATGTGCAATATCTTGAATTTTTAAATCGATTGTTGTAATAACATCTCTCCCATCAATAGGTTCAATTTCATTATTATCACTTATCGGCTTCCATTGTCCTTTAGCAATCTTTTGTTTTAATCTTTGTCCGTTTTTGCCCCTTAAATACTCATAAAAATATCCTTCAATACCAACTTTACCTCGGTAATCATCAAATCCAACTGCTCTTTCGGCCATTTTACCAATAGGATGTTCTCGTACTGTGCGTTGCTCAATTATCAAGCCTCCCTTATATGTGCCAAGTTTGAAAATTGGAAATTTTTTTAATTCCTGATATTCATTATAACTCAAATTTCTTGTGATAAACAAATAACGATTTTTATTTGTTCTGGCTTTTCGAATACTATTTTCATAAAATCCAGCACTTTTCCCCAACATTTTAGAAAGTGATTTACTCAACTCCCTGATACCTTTTTCAAAATCTTTATCAGATACTGAAATAGGATCCATTCGTACATCAAACTTCGAAATTGATGTTGCCAACAAACTACCATCAGCAGTATAAACATTTCCTCTATTCGCTTTTATCTCAAAAGTCTTTACGGTATTTTGTTCGGCTAAACTTCTATATTCATCACCATGAACAAATTGTATTTCAATTAATTTATATATTATGGCTACAGCAAATAAAACAATCAACCCTGAAAGGATATACGTTTTATTCAATATTTGCTTTTTTTGCGTTGCCATACTAATCTTTGATCTTTACTTTAATTTTTTGAGGGGGATTTATGTAGGTATAAAAACCATTATTTTCTAATTCTTTAATAATGCTCGACTCCATTTTCAATTTCATCAGATCTGAACGAGTTGAAACAAATTCTGATCGCAATTCTCTTTTTTGCTTGTTGAGATTAGCAATATTCTGGACTTTCTTATCAATATTATGTGAACTTCCAATCATCAACAAAGCCAAACTTGTAAGGAAAATGATAAAACCCCAATTTTTTTGAGCATCCTTGTCAACAAGAAAATTTCCTTTTAAAATTCCATATAAAGTTTGTTTGGTTTTTGACACTTTTTGTAATTTCCCTTTTTATTTAGACTACTAATTTTTTATTGCCACTCTTAATTTTGCACTTCGTGCACGATTATTTTCTTTTATTTCTTGTTCTGTTGGAATGATTAACTTTCCTGCTTTTTTGAATGGAACATTTATATTTCCATAAAAATCTTTTCCTGCCTCACCCTCAAATTTCCCATTTTGAATAAACCTTTTTACCAGTCGATCTTCTAAAGAATGGTATGAGATTACAATTAATCTTCCTTCTTTTTCTAATAGATCAGGAGTTTGTAATAAAAACTCTTTCAACACTTCAATTTCCTGATTTACTTCAATTCGTATTGCCTGAAAAATTTGTGCTAAAATTTTATGTTCTTTATTCTTAGGTAAAAACTTTTGCAAAACCTTTTTTAGAGCAAAACTTGTTTTAATTTCATTTTCAATTCTGGCATTAACAATTGTTTTGGCCAAAACCCTTGAATTTCTTAATTCTCCATATTGAAATAAAACATTACTCAATTTTTCTTCATTATATTTATTGATAATATCATAAGCAGATAAACTGTTGCTTTTGTCCATTCGCATATCTAGATCTGCATCAAATCTCGTAGAGAAACCTCGTTGAGCTTCATCAAACTGATGAGATGAAACACCAAGATCTGCTAGAATTCCATTAACTTTAGTGACTCCATAAAATCTTAAAAAACGTTTGATATGTCTAAAATTTTCGGGGATCAAAGTAAATCTATCATCATCAATAGAATTTTTTATTGCATCAGAATCTTGATCAAATGCAAATAATTTTCCGTTTTCTCCTAACCTTTTTAAGATCTCTTTAGAATGACCTCCCCCTCCAAATGTAACATCAACATAAATACCGTCTTCTTTAATCGTTAAACCGTCAACACTTTCAAAGAGCAAAACAGGATTATGATACAACATCACCATCTTCATTTACATT
Source organism: Flavobacteriia bacterium (assembly GCA_030626085.1). Classification (GTDB taxonomy): domain Bacteria; phylum Bacteroidota; class Bacteroidia; order Flavobacteriales; family Flavobacteriaceae; genus Namhaeicola. Next base: position 68 of record DAOUPQ010000134.1, on the reverse strand, counting down.
ACCCATTACTTCTTCGGCTAATTCAGCAAAATCGACGGTGGCTTCATCAATTGATTTTTCATATTTAT
>DAOUPQ010000031.1 GCA_030626085.1 Flavobacteriia bacterium | reverse complement strand
GCTAAAGAATTTATCAAATATTTATCATCCATTGAAAGTTATTCCTTTTCAGATTAACCAAAATTTATGCTTAATTTTTAGCAGTCCCCGAAAATAATGCTTGATCCGAAATTTGGTTATTAACAATTGAGTTATTGAAATATTTGACTCTCTGCAAGAAATTATGATTTTATTTGAGTTATTTAATAAAAAGAAGGGACAGTTTAAATTAGATGATCAAAATAATTATTAATTGAAAAACCTTTGATTTACTAAGTATTTGGGATAGAATAGTATCAAAAGATCCAAATTGTACCAAAATTAATTTCCTTTTAAAAAAAAGAGAGTTTGCGTGCAAATAGCGTGCAAATAAAAAAGAGTTAAATGTATATATCATCTAACACTTTGATTATCAGGTGAAACTACGGGATTCGAACCCCAGATCTCTTGACTTCACGACAAGCCTTTTTTTATGGCGCTGAATTCGATTCAGCATCTGTTGAGTAAAGTTTATTATAAATAGAATATGATACTGAAATAAGTTCAGCATGAATTACAAATTAACAACATATTATAAAAAAATATTGGCCGATACCATAACGCCGGTTCGTATTTATTTAATGATAAGAGATAAATTTCCTAACAGCATATTGTTAGAAAGTTCTGATTACCACGGTAATGAAAATAGTTTTTCCTATATCTGTTGTAATCCAATAGCAAGTATTACTGTTAAAAATGAATGTATAACCCAAGTTTTTCCTGATGGAAGTAATCAAGAGATCAATATTGATAAGCATACTGATGTTCCAGATACAATCCATCAATTCAGTAAGAAATTTGATACTCAAAATCAGGATTTTAAATTTATAAATAATGGATTATTTGGTTATATAAGTTATGATTCAGTAAAATATTTTGAAGATATCAATATTGAAAAAAAAGATGGCAATTTGGATATTCCAGACATCTACTACGCAGTTTATCAAAATATCATAGCAATCAATCATTTTAAAAATGAAGCCTATATTTTTGCACATTGCTATGATCAAAATAGTAATATAGAAGAGATCAATCAATTGATCGCCAACAAGAATTTTGCCTCTTATACTTATAAGAATTCATCTGATGAAATATCTAATCTAACGGATTTAGAATATATGCAGTATGTTGAATTGGCAAAAAAACATTGTTATCGAGGTGATGTATTTCAGCTAGTTTTGTCCAGAAGATTCTCTCAGGGTTTTAAAGGTGATGAGTTTAATGTTTATCGGACATTACGATCAATAAATCCATCACCGTATTTATTTTATTTTGACTATGGTAATTTTAAAATATTTGGTTCTTCACCGGAAGCTCAATTGATTGTGAATAACGGAAAGGCTGAAATTCATCCAATAGCAGGGACATATAAACGAACAGGGAATGATGAAAAAGATGTAGAAGTTACCAAGTCATTGGTAAAAGATGAAAAAGAAAATGCAGAACATGTTATGTTGGTCGATTTAGCAAGAAATGATTTAAGTAGAAATAGTGAAAATGTTAAAATAGAAACCTATAAAGAAATTCAGTTTTTTTCACATGTAATACATTTAGTATCTAAAGTAATTGGTGAAAAATTTAAAGATTCAACCACAATGCAAGTGGTTGCAGACACTTTTCCGGCAGGGACTTTATCAGGAGCGCCTAAACACAAAGCGATGCAATTGATTGAGAAATATGAAAAAACAAATCGTAGTTTTTATGGCGGAGCAATTGGTTTTATGGATTTTGATGGTAATTTTAATCACGCAATTATCATTCGATCTTTTTTGAGTAAAGACCATCGTTTGTTTTACCAGGCAGGTGCAGGAATAGTTGCCAAATCTGCTGCTGAAAATGAGTTGCAAGAAGTTTATAATAAGTTAAAAGCATTACATAAAGCTATGGAGTTAGCTGAAAATATTTAATCTATGAAGAAAGTTTTAGTTATTGATAATTACGATTCATTTACCTATAATTTGGTACATTATCTAAAAGATTTTAATTGTGAGGTAACCGTTAAAAGAAATGACAAATTAAAGTTGGATGAAGTAGAAAAATTTGATAAAATTTTACTTTCGCCAGGACCAGGAATTCCAGATGAAGCGGGACTTTTAAAACCTATTATAAAAAAATATGCACCTACAAAAAGTATTTTGGGTATTTGTTTAGGACAGCAGGCTATAGCCGAAGTTTTTGGCGGAAAAATTGAAAATTTGAATAAGGTCTATCACGGAGTTTCAACCAATATTGAATTGATAAACGATGATAATGTTTTGTACAAGAATATGCCAAAAAAATTAGAGGTTGGGCGTTATCATTCATGGGTGGTTTCAAAAGATCTTCCGGAGGAATTAATTGCAACTTCTGTTGATAAGAATGGAGAGATTATGTCATTAAAACACATAGATTATGATGTTAGAGCAGTACAATATCATCCCGAATCAATTTTAACTCCAAAAGGAAAAAAAATATTAAAAAATTGGGTAGAGGGTTAAAGTTTTAAGTGAATATTAGAAAGTAAAAAGTGAAACAAATATTAAACAGATTAATTAATCAAGAAAAAATTACCAAACAAGAGGCTAAGAATGTTTTGGTAAATATTTCGAATGGAAAATATAATAATAGTCAGATAGCTTCTTTTTTAACAGTTTATATGATGCGAAGTATTTCTGTTGATGAGTTGGATGGTTTTAAAGAAGCACTTTTAGATCTATGTTTAAAAATTGATCTTTCAGCATTTAATACAATTGATTTGTGTGGTACAGGAGGTGATGGAAAAGACACTTTTAATATATCAACTTTATCTTCTTTTGTAACTGCTGGTGCAGGAGTGAAAGTTGCAAAACATGGAAATTACGGCGTTTCATCTTCATGTGGATCTTCTAATGTTTTAGAGTTTTTAGGAGTTAAATTTACCAGTGATGAAAGTAAATTACAAAAGGCGATTGATAAAGCCGGTATATGCGTTTTACATGCGCCATTATTTCATCCGGCGATGAAGAATGTAGGTCCGATAAGAAGAGAATTAGGTATAAAAACTTTTTTTAATATGTTGGGGCCAATGGTAAATCCATCATTTCCTCAAAATCAAATGGTAGGTGTTTTTAGCTTGGAACTTGCTCGATTATACAGTTATTTATATCAAAATAATAGTAATAATTATGCTATTTTACACGACTTGGCAGGATATGATGAAATTTCTTTAACAGGAAACACTAAGGTAATCACTAATAAAGAAGATAAGATATTAACACCAGCTGATTTGAAAATAAATACGCTTTCAGCAGATGAAATTAAAGGAGGTTTAACAGTTAAAGATGGTGCTAAGATCTTTATTGATATCCTTACCGGAAATGGCACCAAGGCACAAAATAACGTTGTTTGTGCCAATGCCGGACTGGCAATCGCTATCATCAATAATTTGTCACATCAGGAAGGATTCGCTTTAGCGGAAAGATCATTAAAAGATAAAGATGCCTTGAAAGCATTTAATAGATTGATTGAATTGAGTATATAATTGTCCTGTAAAATTTTAACGACTTTATAGGTTTAATAAATTAAAGGATACTGAAACGAGTTCAGTATAAAGAGATGAATATTTTAGATAGGATCACAGTAGATAAACGAAGAGAAGTTCAAGCAAAAAAATCAATTTTTCCGATAGATTTTTTAATGAATTCACCTTTGTTTATCCGTAAAACTAATTCCTTATTGGAAAGTGTAAAAAATGGAAGCGGAATTATAGCCGAATTTAAACGACGATCACCTTCTAAACAAGTAATTAATCAAATAAGCTCAGTGATTGATGTAGTAAAAGGTTATGAAAATGCAGGAGTTTCTGGAATTTCAGTTTTGGGAGATACAAAATATTTTGGAGGAGCTTTAGAAGATCTGATTCAGGCTATAAATTCGGTAGATATTCCAATTTTAAGGAAGGAATTTATTATTGATATTTACCAGATTTTTGAAGCAAAAGCATTTGGTGCAGATACCATTTTATTAATTGCAGCAATTTTAACAAAAGATGAAATAATTGCATTTTCAAAACAAGCAAAAGAACTAGGATTGGAAGTTTTGTTGGAAATACACAATGCTGAAGAACTAAAAAAATCAGATTTGACATATGTCGATCTGGTGGGTGTAAACAATAGAAATCTTAAAACTTTTGAAGTATCGTTGGAAACGAGTAAATTATTATCAATGTTAATTCCAGATAATAAAATTAAGGTTTCAGAGAGTGGTATTGGTACAATTGAAGCGATTAATGAACTAAAAGAATATGGATTTAAGGGGTTTTTAATTGGTGAAAATTTTATGAAAACCGATGATCCCGGAAAGGCAGCAATTGAATTTTTGAAAAAACTATGAAATTAAAATTAAAATTAAAAATTTGTGGGTTGAAGTATCCCGAAAATATTGTTGATATTGCAAAACTGCAACCAGACTATCTCGGGTTTATATTTTTTCCAAAATCAAAAAGATATTTTGACGGAAAGATTCCGAATATTTCTGATAATATTAAAAAAACAGGGGTTTTTGTAAATGCAAATATCGAGTTTGTTCTGGAGAAAGTTAGAAAATATAATTTAAATGCTATTCAGTTGCATGGAAATGAGAGTCCCAAATATTGTACTGATTTGCAGCATGCTGTAGATTATTTAAAGTCAGATAAAGGGAACCTGTTTCAGGTTATAAAAGTTTTCTCAGTTGGTAATGATTTTGAATCGTATATTTTAAACGATTATGAAGATGTTTGCGATTATTTCTTATTTGACACAAAAGGCAAAGAAAGAGGAGGAAACGGCATCACTTTTAATTGGAAATTATTAGATAATTATCCAAGTAAAAAATCATATTTTTTGAGTGGTGGAATAGGTTTGGATACAGTTGAAGATATTAAAGATTTTTTTAGATCAGATGCTTCAAAATATTGTTATGCTTTGGATGTGAACAGTATGTTTGAAGATAAACCAGGTTTTAAAAATATTGAAGATCTAAAATTATTTATTAAAGATTTAAAAATATGAAAAATTTTTATCACGCAGATAAAAATGGGTATTATGGCAAATTCGGTGGTGCATTTGTTCCTGAAATGTTGTATTCCAATGTTGAAGAATTACGGTTAAAATATTTAAAAGTAATACAAGAAGATTCTTTTCAAAAAGAATTTAATCAACTTCTTAAAGACTATGTAGGTAGGCCTTCGCCTTTATATTTTGCAAAACGTTTATCAAAAAAATATCAAACAAAGATCTATTTAAAAAGAGAAGATCTAAATCATACGGGAGCTCATAAGATAAACAATACTATTGGTCAGATATTAATGGCAAAACGTTTGGGTAAAAAACGAATTATTGCTGAAACAGGCGCTGGACAGCACGGTGTTGCTACTGCTACAGTTTGTGCTTTGATGGGAATGCAATGTGTTGTATTTATGGGAGAAATTGATATCGCTCGTCAGGCACCAAATGTTGCTCGTATGAAAATGTTGGGCGCTACAGTAATTCCTGCTATTTCGGGCAGTAAAACTTTAAAAGATGCTACAAATGAAGCAATAAGAGATTGGATTAATAACCCAGAAGACACTTTTTATATTATAGGTTCTGTAGTTGGACCTCATCCATATCCGGATATGGTTGCGAGATTTCAATCGGTAATTTCCGAAGAGATGAAAAAACAATTAAAAGAGAAAGAAGGTACTGAAAACCCAAATTATATCATTGCATGTGTTGGTGGTGGATCAAATGCAGCTGGTGCATTTTATCATTATCTAGATAATGAAAAGGTGAAATTAATTGCTGTAGAAGCAGCCGGAAAAGGAATCAATTCAGGAAAATCTGCTGCTACAAGTTTGTTAGGGTTAGATGGTGTAATTCATGGAAGCAGGACTTTATTAATGCAAACAAAAGACGGACAAATAACCGAACCATATTCTATTTCTGCAGGCCTTGATTATCCGGGAGTTGGTCCGCAACATGCGCATTTATTTAAGTCGGGTAGAGCTGATTTTTTAAATGCAACTGATGATGAAGCTATGCAGGCGGGATTAGAATTGTGTAAGTTGGAAGGAATTATTCCGGCAATTGAATCGGCACATGCATTGGCTGCTTTGGATAAAATGGAATTTAAGAAAGATGATATTATAGTTGTAAATCTCTCTGGAAGAGGGGATAAAGATTTGAATATCTATATTAACTATTTTAATTATTAAATAGTTTTTTAAAACAAAGAATTGAGTAAAAAATCTCAATAATAAAATGATGAACAGGATAAATCAAAAACTACACGAGGAAGGTAAATTATTATCCATTTATTTTACAGCCGGATATCCAAAATTGAAAGATACAGTTTCAATTATTAAAAATTTAGAGAGGGCAGGAGTGGATATGATTGAAATTGGTTTACCATTTTCTGATCCTCTGGCTGACGGACCAACGATTCAGCAAAGTAGCACGAAAGCTTTAAAAAATGGTATGACTACTGAGGTTTTATTTTCGCAGTTAAAAGATATCCGTAAAAGTGTTAATATTCCTTTGTTAATTATGGGTTATTTTAATCCTATTATACAATATGGAGTGGAAGAATTTTGTAATAAATGTTTTGAAATGGGAATCGATGGTTTGATCATTCCTGATTTGCCGGTAGATGTTTATCACGAAAAGTATCAAACAATCTTTAAAAAATATAATTTGGTAAATATATTTTTGATAACTCCCCAAACTTCAGTAGAAAGGATAAGATTTATCGATTCTATTTCAAATGGTTTTATTTATATGGTGAGTTCGGCAGGTACTACGGGTGCCAGGGATTCTTTTGGTGAAAGCCAAAAAGACTACTTTAAAAAAATTGCGAAAATGGATTTAAGATCACCTCAAATTATCGGTTTTGGAATTTCCAATAAAAAAACTTTCCAATCAGTTATCCAATACGCAAAAGGAGCTATAATAGGTTCAGCTTTTGTAAAGTTTTTAAATAAAAACTCCATTGGAGATATTAAAAATTTTATCAATAGTATTCGGTAATTTTTGACAAGTATTTAAATTCATCTCAAATTTTCCAATTTTTTAATGTCATGTTGTCACTTTATTGATTTTGGCATAATATTTTATATATAGCAGGAATAAATAATAAATAAATGAAAATTCAACATATCAAGTCACTTTCTGAATTAGAAAAAAATCTAGATAAAAAAGATAATCAATTTTTATTGCTCTACAAGAAGGGCAGTGATCAATCAGATTGTGCATTTGAAAATTTAAAAAATGTAAATATTGATACAGAGATCTTAGTTGCTGATGTGTCTACAGTAAGAGATATTCATCCTAAATACGATATTAGATCTGCACCTAGCTTTTTAGAATTTAATAGTAAGAATTTGGTGAATGTTTATAAAGGTTGTCATGAAAAGGAATTTTTTAACAATCTTTTATTAGGTTCGGTTTATAAAGCAGGAAATGATAGTGAAGGAAAACCTCAAAAACGTGTTACTGTTTATTCAACACCATCTTGTAGTTGGTGTACCCGTCTTAAAACTTATTTAGATTCTAAAGAAATCAGATATAGGGATGTAGATGTGTCAAAAGATCAAAAAATAGCAGAGAATTTGGTTAGAAAAAGCGGACAAAAAGGTGTGCCTCAAACCGATATCAATGGTCAGATCATTGTAGGCTTTGATCAAAAAAGAATAGATAGTTTATTAGGAATATAATTAAAAACAATTTTACTTTTGTAAAATATTAAAAAGCAATAAATTTTAAAAACATATTAAGAAATGAAAGAATTTGTACCGGTTAATCAAAATGTATTATTAGATATTTCAGAAGAAAAAGGAGAGAAAAAAACTGCCTCGGGAATTATAATTCCAGATTCTGCAGTTATTAAACAAAACATTGCTAAAGTTGTAGCAATAGCAAAAATTGATAATGCTGAGGTTCAGTCAGGAGATATTGTTTTGTATAAAGAATTTTCAGGATCCGAAGTAAAATTTGAAGAAAAAAAATATTTGTTAATTCAGTATGACGATATATTAGCCAAAATAGTAGAAACTGAAGAAATTTAATTTAAAAGGATCTAATTTTTAAATACTTTTTTAAAAGGTTTTCTTAACGAAAGAAACCTTTTTCTTAAACTACAATTTTGAAGTTTAAAATTGTAGTTTTTTTATTTTTGATAATTGTTATCTTTACACAAAATAGTATATGGAGATTAAGACTTTTTCACTGCGTAAACGTATTTTTATTGCCATGATACTTTTGGTAGTTATAGCCTCTGTTTTGATAGCAGCTATAACGATTTATCAGTATAATGAACAAGCAGAAGATTATCATTTAAAACGTTTAGAACGAAAAGAAGAAGCTATTAAATCTGCAATTTCTTATGAGCTTAACAGAGAAACTAAACTTCCGTTAGTAACAAAACATTTACCGAAAATATTAGACAAAAAATTAAATGAAATTTCTGATATTCATAATTTAGATATTAATATTTACGATTTACAAGGCAAGTTGCTTCGCTCATCACACGGTCGTTTTGCTGATGAAACTGCCAATATTGATCTATCGCAAAATATTCTGAATAAATTATCCAAAAATGCTGACCATCGTTTGGTAATACCAAAAACATCTGCCAATAGTAAACATTTTAAATCGTCTTATTCTTATATTATAGATTCAAAATTTAAACCTATTGGGATCATAGGTGTACCATATTTACAAGATAATACTTTTCAGGATAAAGAATTAAAAGAGTTTTTGATCCGATTGTCATTTGTATATTTAATTATTTTATTTGTCGCTATTGCCTTGGCTTATTTTTTATCAAAATACATTACCAAATCAATTGAATTTGTAGCCGATAGTATGCGGAAGACTGTCTTAGACAAAACCAATAAGAAAATTCATTTAGAAGATGCTAGTGTAGAAATCTTAGAATTGGTCAATTCATATAATAATATGATTGATCAATTGGAGGATAGCGCTGTAAAATTAGCTCAAATTGAGCGTAAACAGGCTTGGCGTGAAATGGCCAGACAGGTAGCACATGAGATTAAGAATCCACTGACGCCAATGCGATTAACAGTTCAGAGTTTTGAACAAAAATTTGATCCAACCGATCCAAAAATAAAACAAAAATTACATGATTTTAGTCAGTCATTAATTCAGCAAATTGATACGTTGAGTTCAATTGCTTCCGCTTTTTCTAATTTTGCCAAAATGCCAAGCCATAAAAAAGAAAAACTCAATATTGTTAAAGAAGTGAAATTAGCATTGGATATCTTTCACGAAGATTTTATCAAATATGAACCGAAAAAGAATGAAATTATCGCTAAATTTGATAAAGTACAACTGACAAGAGTTGTTACTAATTTGGTAACAAATGCGATACAATCATTAAAAAATCAAGAAAACCCTAAAATTGATGTCCGAGTTTTGGAAAATGACAATTATTTATCTTTAGAAGTAGAGGATAATGGGATAGGAATTACAGAAGAAGATGCACCTAAAATTTTTGAACCAAAATTTACAACTAAATCAAGTGGTATGGGTTTGGGTTTAGCCATGGTAAAAAATATTGTTGAAGCTTACAACGGTAATATTTCATTTCAATCAAAAGCTGATGGCGGTACCATATTTATGGTAACTTTACCTAAAAATTAACTATTAAATTTTACATCGATGAATTATGAGAATATATTGATAGAAGTAGATGCTTATTTGGCAACAGTTTTTATCAACCGCCCTAAAAAATTAAATGCATTAAATAAAGAAACTATAGCCGAATTACATAATGCTTTCGCAGAATTAGAAGCAGATGAAGAGGTAAGGGTAATTATCTTAACAGGTAGCGGTGATAAAGCATTTGTAGCAGGTGCTGATATTTCAGAATTTGCAGATTTTAATGTTAGTCAGGGATCTGAGTTAGCAAGAAAAGGACAAGAGTTGCTTTTTGATTTTGTTGAGAATATGAGTATTCCGATAATTGCTGCTGTAAATGGTTTTGCTCTTGGTGGCGGTTTAGAATTGGCAATGGCAAGTCATTTTAGGGTGGCAAGTAATAATGCAAAGATGGGTTTACCAGAAGTGTCTTTGGGCGTTATACCCGGGTATGGAGGAACACAACGTTTGCCACAATTGGTAGGTAAGGGAAAAGCGATGGAAATGATCATGACTGCAGATATGATCACAGCCCAAGAAGCTAAAAACTACGGATTGGTAAATTATGTAGTTCCTCAGGAGGAATTATTGGTCTTTTGTGAAAAGTTGGCTGATAAGATCTCAAATAATTCTTCTACTGCAATTTCTGCTGCAATCAAAGCCATTAATGCGAATTTTAAAGATGGTATAAATGGATTTGAAGTTGAAATAAATGAATTTGGAAATTGTTTTGGTACTGAAGATTTTGAAGAAGGAACCACAGCTTTTCTAGAAAAGAGAAAACCAGATTTTTGAAGCTCTTAATGGGATTAATTTAAAGCACTTTTTTAGAAGATATGATTCTGTTATTTTTTAAAAGTCCTGCCTTTCCATTCAAATTTTTTTAAAAAAGATAATAAAGCAACAAAAATATTAAAAACAGGGTATAGTAAACTACTGATTAAATATTTTTTTAGAGCTTCTTGTTGATTAAATATTTTCGAAGTTTTATAGATCAATAAAAAATCAACATTAAATTTTATCAAAAAAACTATACCAAAATGTTGCCATGAAATATGATTTAATGTTGCATATATAAAAAGAAAGATTAAATATAAATTAGTTATAAAAACAATAAAACCAACAAGTTTCCCAAATTTATTGGCATAAGAACTCGTCTTTGCTGCCCAACGAATTCTTTGATTGATAAGCTGATTTAAAGTTGGCTGAGCTTTTGTTTTGACAATAGATGTTTCTGATTTTAGATAATGAACCTTTTTCGGAAAAGTATTTATAAATTTTTCCAATAAAAAAATATCATCACCTCCGGCAATATGTTCATTGCCATCAAAACCATTAACTTCATAAAAAGAGTATTTGTTATAAGCAAGATTTGCTCCATTACATAAAAAAGGTTTATTTATTCCGAATCCACCTATTGTACATCCTTGCAGACTTAAAAAATCAAGTATCTGAAAATTATTTAAAAAATTATTTTCATGTATATATGCTACAGGAGCAACGATCATTTTTGAATAATTATTTTGGATAAAGACATCAAAATTATTTAACCAATTTTCGGGCATGATACAATCAGCATCTGTCGTGATAATCCAATCAAAGTTGGACTGGATTATTGCAGTTTCAATAGCATCTTTTTTTGGTGAATCACTTTTTCTTTTAGAATTTATTAAGTGAATTTGTAATTCCTTATTTTTATTTTGAAAGTTTTCAATAAGAGTTTTATAGTTATCAGAAGAAGCATCATTGATTAAAAATATTTCAAATTTATCAAAAGGATAATTCAGTTTTGATAGACTTTTAAGAAGTGTAGGTAAGTTAACTTTTTCATTTCGGAAAGGAATAAGAATTGAAAATTTATATTGATGTGCACTTTTTGTATTTCCAAAATTTTGCACACGATCAATCCCAATTACAAAAGCAATGATCAACATTACATAAATACCGGTAATAAAAATTGATATTAAGATCACTTTTGATGAATAGATATTTTAATAGGTTGAGGCGTTTTAAAGATCAAAACAAAATAACTGCCCAGTAAAGCGGGTAAAGCAAAGTTTAGAAGCCACATGATCGTAGTTACGGATATTATTACTATTTCATCCACTTGAAATAAGCCAAAAAGAGTAACTGCAACAGAACCTTTTATGATAAAATCAAAAATAACAAATCCAGGAATAAATGAAGCGATAAAATAAGTACTTGTAATTAAACTTAATGCAGTAAAATAATCTAGATCAATATTAAAGATCATCAATAAAAAATAAAATTGATGAGAAAAAATCAGGTATCTTAAAAAGGCTAATTTAAAATTATCCAACTGGATCTTTGTAGGAATACTTAATATAGAATTAATAAATTTCTTGATCCATTTTTTTAAGAAGTCAAGTTTTAAAATCAACAGAACAATTAATATAATTGGACTAATAATTAAAACAGTTGAAACTATTGATAAATTGATTTTAAAATTAAAAAAACCAACAAGAAAAAATAAACCAACTAAACCAAAGATTATTGTCATAAACATTTGAGATGTATTTCCTAAAAAATTTAGGATCAATACTTTTTTACGATATTCTTTAGGATAATATATTGCTTTTGCCCCATATTCTCCAATTCTATTAGGTGTTAATAATGAAGCTGTTAATGACGCTAAACTTTGTTTTACAGCATTGATAAAAGAAATTTCTTTAAAAGAAGACACTAGAGTTTTCCATTTTAAAACTTCAAAAAACCAGTTGGCAATTGTAAATAAAATAAGCAGAATTAAATTTAAATAATTATATAAAAATTTTGATTTAACTAAAGAATAGAAGTCGGATGTGTGTAAAATTTGATTTTCAAGTATTTTTTGAGATATGATATAAAAAGCCCCTGTAATTATAAGGAGTTTGGCAATAAAAAATAATTGCGACTTATATTTTTGTGAGATGTTGTACATTTACGCAAAGAAACAAAATTAATTTTTGTCTTTCTAAAGCTTAGGTAAAAAATCAAAAAATTTTGCTGAACGATAAGATTATTTTAGGTATTGACCCGGGAACTACCATCATGGGTTTTGGATTGATCAGGGTTGTTCAAAATAAAATGGAATTGATGCAAATGGATGAATTATTACTTAAAAAGTATGATAATCACTATGTAAAATTAAAAATGATCTTTGATAGAACTCTACATATAATCGAGACCTATCATCCTGATGAAATTGCTATTGAAGCACCTTTTTTTGGTAAGAATGTTCAATCGATGTTAAAATTAGGAAGGGCACAAGGAGTTGCCATGGCAGCAGGATTGATCCGTGAAGTGCCAATTACTGAATATTCTCCAAAAAAGATAAAGATGGCTATAACCGGAAATGGAAATGCAAGTAAAGAGCAAGTTGCTAAAATGCTACAGAATATTCTTTCTATTAAAACCATGCCAAAAAATTTGGATGCTTCTGATGGTTTGGCTGCAGCAGTTTGCCATTTTTATAATTACGGAAAAATAACTTCAGACAAGAACTATTCCGGTTGGAGTGCTTTTGTAAATAAGAATAAAAATAGGATAAAATAGAAAATGGAGTTGTTTTACACTATTAAATCACACTCGTGAGTTCCATATTTTTTTTCAATTGCCAGTTTGCGTAGCTCATGAAAATATTTATGTTCATCAGTTTCTTCTAATTTATCTTTATCGGCTTTTGATTTCCAATATTCAAGCAAATGATATCTACCTTCTTCATTGCGAT
>DAOUPQ010000078.1 GCA_030626085.1 Flavobacteriia bacterium | reverse complement strand
ATATTATAAAAAGTTTATTTCCAATGGGAAGTATGACAGGAGCACCAAAATATCTGCCATGGAAATAATTGAAGAACAAGAAGAAACTAAACGAGGATTATACTCAGGCACCGTAGGATATTTTGATCCTAATGGAAATTTTGATTTTAACGTAGTGATAAGAAGTATTTTATATAATCAAACCAAACAATATGTTTCGTTTTCAGTTGGAGGAGCAATTACATCACAGTCGGTTATTGAGAATGAATATGATGAATGTTTACTTAAAGCTAATGCCATGAAAAATGCTTTAAAAACTATTTAAATGCATTGTCCATTTTTTCCTGGATTTCTTTCAAAGCCAGATTTCCTATACTTCCTATATGTGTGTGTTTGATGTCTTTATTGGGTTTAAAATTTCCTTTTTCAATATTTCCTCCAACAATTTTATAGGCGTCTCTAAAAGGAGTTCCATTTTGAACCAATTCATTTACCTCTTCAACACTAAACAAATAATCATATTTTTTATCATCTAAAATATTTTTATTTATACGAATATTTTGTAATGAATAAGTAAACATTTCCAAACATGATTTCAAGGTTTGAATTGCCGGTAATAAGCCTTCCTTTAACAATTGTAGATCTCTGTGATATCCACTTGGTAAATTATTGGAGATCATAGTAAGCTCAAAAGGTAATGCCTGAATTTTATTGCATTTTCCTCTAATCAACTCAAAAACATCCGGATTTTTTTTGTGTGGCATGATACTCGAACCCGTGGTCAACTCATCCGGAAAAGAAACAAAACCAAAATTCTGACTCATATACAAACAAATATCATACGCGAATTTTGAAAGTGTTCCTGCAACAGAACTCATGGCAAAGGCTACTGATTTTTCGGTTTTCCCACGACTCATTTGTGCTGCCACCGAATTATATTTTAAAGTTTCAAAACCCATGGTTTTTGTAGTATCTTCTCTATCAGTAGGAAAAGAACTACCATAACCGGCAGCTGATCCTAACGGATTTTGATCTACCACTTTAAAAGCGGCATTGATAAAATAAACATCATCAATCAAACTCTCTGCATAGGCAGAAAACCACATTCCGAAAGAAGAAGGCATTGCAACCTGAAAATGTGTATAACCTGGCAAAAGAACTTCTTTATTCTTTGCAGATAATTCAATTAACAGATCAAATAACTCTTTTGTATGAGCTTTTATTTCAGTCAATTCATCTTTTAAATACAAATGAACATCTACCAAAACCTGATCATTTCTTGAACGGGCTGTATGTATCTTTTTACCGGTATCTCCTAATTTCTCTGTTAATAAATGTTCTACTTTTGAATGCACATCTTCAAAAGAATCTTCAATGGTAAATTCTCCTTTTTTAATGCTTTGTAAAATATTTTCCAGCTCTTTAATTATTGAATCAATTTCTTCTTTAGATAACAAACCTATCTTGTGCAGCATTTTTGCATGTGCCAAAGAGCCTATTACATCATATTTTGCAAGTACCAGATCTAATTCTCTGTCATTTCCAACCGTGAAAATATCTATTTTTTTATCGGTACTATATCCTTTATCCCAGAGTTTCATTTTTTATTATTTAATGTGTTAATGTTATATTGTGTCAATGCTTTAATGTGACAATGAATTATATGTAGAATTTTTAGCTTTTGAAGTAATTTTGATGATTTCTGATGATTCATTTAATAACCTATCTAATTCTTTTTTAGCATTTGACAAATTAGCTTCTTTTATTACTTCCAGCCAATATTCAGATTCATCAACCTCCTCTACTACAATACATATTTTACTAAAAAATTCCTTTTTTGATCTTGCAATACAAGCTGCTCTAAAATTTGCTCTAGTTAATGTTGCTGCCTTTACAAGTTGGTAAATAATAACAGATGAAGCTTTACCTGATTTCAATGTTTCACAAAAATGGATTACATCAACAGCAAACTTTTTTGTTCTTTTTCTCATTTTCTCAACAAAAATCTCTTTTTCAGTCATATCATCTTTAATTTTATTAAGTAACAAAACCTTTACACATTAACTCCTTAACACATTAGCTCATTGAGCATATCTATATATAATTCAATTCCCTCTTCAACTTCACTAACATAAATAAATTCGTCTGCTATATGTGATCTTAAAGATTCTCCCGGACCTAATTTTAATGAGGGGAAGGTTAAAGCAGTTTGATCAGACATGGTTGGTGATCCGTATATTTTTCTTCCTAATTTTTGTCCTGATATTACAATCGCATGATCCAAAGGAATGGAAGATGAATTATGTCTTAACGAACGTTCTTTCACCTCAACATCTACATTTTCTTTTATGATCTCCAACACTTCTTTATTAGAATATTGATCTGTTGTACGAACATCTACCACAAAATGACAAAGAGCCGGAACCACATTATGTTGTTTACCTGCTTCTATTTGCGTTACGGTCATTTTAATTTCACCTAAAGTTTTGGATACTTTTGAGAATTGAAAATCTTTAAACCAACTTACTGCATCAACAGCTTTATAAAGTGCGTTATCACCAATTCCATGAGCAGCATGACCTGATTCTCCATGTGCATAACAATCTAAAACTAATAAACCTTTTTCGGCAATTGCCAGATCCATTGAAGTAGGTTCTCCTACAATGGCAAAATCAATTGTTGGCAATAATGATAAAACACTTCTAATTCCTTTCGGACCAGAATTTTCTTCCTCGGCAGAGGCAAGCATTACTAAATTGTATTTCAAATCTTTACGATCATAAAAAAATGCAAAAGTTGCAAGTAAAGAAACCAGACTACCACCAGCATCATTACTACCTAATCCATATAATTTACCTTCAACTATTTCCGCTTTAAGCGGATCTTTGGTATAAGCTTTATTCGGTTTTACCGTGTCATGATGAGAGTTTAGCAATATATTTGGTTTCTTCTCATCAAAATATTTGTTTACTGCCCAAATGTTATTGAATTCTCGTTGAAACGGAATTGATCTTTGCTTAAACCATGCCTGAATAGTTTCAGCTGTTTGTTCTTCTTCTCCTGAAAAAGACTGCGTTTTAATTAATTGTTTCAACAATTCTATTGCCTTCTGCGTTAATTCTGAGATCATAAAACTAAGGTTGTACATTTTAAGTTTTTATCTGCAATTACTTCCGGTTTACCGATAATTACTTTTGCAACGCCATTTTGCAATGCATCAAAACAATTATCAATTTTTGGAAGCATTCCCTCCGAAATAATATTTTCTTTCTTTAAAAAACTTAAAGATATAAAATCAATTTTTTCTATTAGTGTAGCGTCATTATCAACATCTGCCAAAACGCCAAGTTTTTCAAAACAATAGATCAATTCTACCTCAAAATTCATACTCATCCCCTTTGCCAGTTCAGCAGCAATGGTATCGGCATTTGTATTTAATAATTGTCCATTCTTATCGTGTGTTATAGCACAAAAAACAGGTGTTAGATCATTATTTACCAATACTTTAATTATATCAGAATTCACAGCATCCACATCACCAGCAAAACCGTAATCCACATCTTTTACGATACGTTTATGTGCTAAAATAGTATTGGCATCAGCACCCGACAGTCCGATAGCATTACAATTATTTTTTTGCAATTCTGCTGTAATATTTTTATTTAACAATCCGGCATAAACCATAGTAACAATTTCCAATGTTGATTCATCTGTTACACGTCTGCCATTTACCATCTTGGGTTTTAATCCTAATGCAGAGATCATTTCACTGGCACGTTTTCCTCCTCCATGAACTAATATTTTTGCTTCTTTAATTTTAGAAAAATCTACTAAAAAGGATGATAATGCATCTTTATCATTGATTACATTTCCTCCTATTTTTACTATTTTTAGTTTTTGTTTCATTCCTATCTGTCATTCCCGCAAATGCGGGAATCTTTAAATTTTACTTTTCATGAAATTTCCTTCCGATAATCATCGGGGTCAATGGGAATGACATTTACATACTATTTAATATTCTTTTCAACACAAGTTGCGCAGAATATGTTCTATTATTTGCCTGCTCTATAACAATTGAATTCTCGCTATCCAAAACCTCATCGGCAACTACCACATTTCTTCTTACCGGCAAACAGTGCATAAATTTTGCATTATTTGTCTTTTCCATTTTATCTGCAGTGATCATCCAGTTTTTATCTTGTGAAATAACTTTTCCGTAAACGTTAAATGAACTCCAATTCTTTGTATAAATAAAGTCTGCATTTTAAATGCTTTTTCCTGGTTGTATTCTACAATCGAATCTTTTACAATATCAGGATTCAATTCATAGCCTTTCGGATGCGTAATTACAAATTCAGCATCTTGCTTTTTCATCATTTCAATAAATGAATTTGCAACTGCATGAGGTAAGGCTTTTGGATGCGGAGCCCAGCTTAACACAACTTTTGGTCTATTGGGAACTTTGAATTCCTCCATAGTAATTGCATCGGCCAAAGCCTGTAACGGATGACCAACCGAACTCTCCATATTTATAATTGGAACAGTAGCATATTTTGCAAAGGCGGTTAAAACCTCTTCGGCAAGATCCTTTTCTTTATTGGTTAAAGATGCAAAAGCCCTGATGGCGATCACATCACAAAACTGAGAAATTACCTGAGCTGCTTCTTTTACATGTTCCGATTTCCCCTGATCCATCACCGTGCCATCCTCAAATTCCAAAGCCCATCCTTCACTTCCAAAATTCATTACAATAGGATCCATTCCTAAATTCATTGCAGCTTTTTGGGTGCTTAAACGAGTTCGTAAACTGTTGTTAAAAAATAGCAGACCAATGGTTTTATTCTTTCCTAAACCCTGATGTTTTAACGGATTCTTCTTAAGATAGATCGCTTCTTTTACCCATTCGGATAAATTGTCTATTTCGTTTATTGATAAGTAATTCATATTGTTATTTTAATCGCGATGAACACAAAGAAATACGCAAAGTGCACAATACTTTTTAATTTATCTCATTCAAAACTTCTTTCAATGCTTCCACAAACTCATCTATTTGTGATTTTGATACGCTTAATGGCGGAAGAATTCTTAATAAATTTTTATTTGCTGCCCCGCCGGTAAAGATGTGTTTATCAAAAATTATTTTTTTTCTAATCTCGGATACTTCAAAATCAAATTCAACTCCTAACATCAAACCTTTACCTTTCACTTTTTTTATTTGTGGAATCTCTTTAATTCTTTCTATAAAATAGTCAGAAACTTCATTTGTATTATCTATTAGTTTCTCCTTTTCCATCACATCTAAAACAGATATCGCAGCTGCACATGCCAAATGATTTCCGCCAAAAGTAGTACCGAGCATTCCAAATTTTGCTTCAATTTTATCAGAGATCAAAACACCTCCTATCGGGAAACCATTGCCCATACCTTTGGCTATAGTGATAATATCCGGATTAATATTATGGTATTGAAAAGCAAAGAATTTTCCACTTCTACCATAACCCGATTGTATTTCATCAAGAATCAAAATCACTTCATTTTTTGTACAAACTTTTTCCAGTTGCTGAAAAAACGAAGTTGTTCCTTCATTCAAACCTCCAACTCCCTGAATTCCTTCAATAATAACAGCACAAACATCTCCTCTTTCAATCTCAATTTTAACCAGATCAATTTGATTTAAGGATAAAAATGTTACTTCTTGTTGTAAGTTTATCGGTGCATTGATATTCAAATTATCAGTTGCAGCAACTGCAGCAGAAGTTCTTCCATGAAAAGAATTTTCAAAAGAAATAACTCTTTTCTTTCCTGTTTTAAAAGAGGCAAGTTTTAAGGCATTTTCATTTGCTTCAGCACCAGAATTACACAAAAACAAATCGTAATCTTCACACCCGGAAATTTTTCCTAATTTTTGTGCCAGTTCTACTTGTAAAGAATTTTGAATCGAGTTAGAGTAAAATCCAATATGATCTAACTGATCTTTTAGTTTTGCAACATAATCCCAATGTGTATGTCCAATCGATATTACACCATGACCTCCGTAAAGATCTAAATATTTTGTTCCTTTTTCATCCCATACATAGCAACCCTCGGCTTTTACAGGAGTTACATTGTATAATGGATAAACGTTGAATAAGTTCATAATAATATTTTTCTTTTGTTCTCAACATGAGATTCCCACTTTCACGGGAATGACATATTTAAATTTCATTTATTTTTTGATAAGATGCAACCAAACCCTGAATCAAAGAAGAACTTAATCCGTTATGCTCTATCTCATTTAATCCTTCAATGGTACAACCGCTTGGTGTGGTAACTTTAAATTAGGGTCTCACTAAAAATAATTTGCCTTTAAATTAAGACCTTCTTTCTCATCAAAATCAAACATTAAATTCATGTTCTGAACTGCTTGTCCGGATGCGCCTTTCAACAAGTTATCTATTACACTTGTAATTAGTAATTTTCCGTTGTAATGATGCAAATGGATCAAACATTTATTTGTATTTATCACTTGTTTTAAAAAGATCTCTTTATCAGAAATAAATGTAAACTCTGCATCAGAATAAAAATTCTTGTAAATTTCTTTGGCTTTTGCCAGAGTCCCATCAAAATCTGTATACATCGTGACATAAATTCCCCGACTGAAATCACCCCGATTAGGAATAAAAATCATTTCATTTTCAAAATTATTCTGTAAGGATTTTATACTCTGATTAATCTCTCCCAAATGTTGGTGCGTAAAAACTTTATACGAAGAAAAATTATTATCACGCCATGTAAAATGAGTTGTTTTTGACAAACTTGCTCCTGCTCCGGTTGCACCAGTAGTTGCATTTACATGTATATCATTTTTAATTAATCCTGCTTTGGCCATAGGTAAAATTGCAAGCTGAATTGCCGTAGCAAAACAACCTGGATTTGCAATAAAATCAGCTTTTTTAATGGCTTCTTTATTCAATTCAGGTAAACCGTAAACAAATTCTTTATTTTCAAAAACCTTATCATCTTCTAATCGGAAATCATTACTTAGATCGATGACCTTTGTTGTATCTGAAAATTTATTTTCGTGTAAGAATTTACTCGAATTTCCATGACCTAAGCACAAAAATAACACATCAATATCTGCCTCGATCGTATCTGAAAATCTTAAATCCAGATCACCTTCCAGATCCTGATGTACATCCGAAATTTTATTTCCTGCATTGGAAGTGCTGTAAACAAAAGCCAAATCTGTTTTTGGATGATACAATAAAATTCTAATCAATTCACCAGCCGTGTAACCAGCTCCACCTATGATTCCTGCTTTGATCATTTTTTAAGAATTTACATGGTTAAATATTTTGCCTTGATTGGCAGTAATTTTTATAAACCCTTTGGTATCATCGGCTGTCCATCCTTCATTGCTTTCTCCATAACTAGCAAAAGATGAATCCATTAGATCATGTTTTGATGAAATTCCATTCAGCGTAAATCTATAAGGATGTAAACTAACAAAAACCTCACCTGATACATATTTTTGGGTATCTTCTAAAAAAACTTCAAAATTTCGCATCACTTCATCAAGGTATTGGCCTTCATGCAATAACATACTGTACCAGTTACCCAACTGCTCTTTATGATGTTGTTGCCATTTGGTTAGCGTATGCTTTTCTAATAAATGATGTGCTTTAATAATAATCAATGGAGCCGAAGCTTCAAAACCAACCCTACCTTTAATTCCAATAATCGTATCTCCAATATGAATATCTCTTCCGATAGCATACTTCGAAGCCAACTCGTTTAATTTTTCAATATTATTTACCATGCTATCTTTTTCCCCATCGATAGCTACCAACTCTCCTTTTTCAAAACTTAAAACAATATCTTTTGGCTCTGTTGATTGTAACTGACTGGGATAGGCATCATTAGGTAATGGTAAATGAGAACTTAAAGTTTCTTCACCCCCAATACTTGTTCCCCAAAGACCTTTATTGATAGAGTACTTTGCTTTTTCCCATGAATATTTTATTCCATTTTTTTGTAAATATTCTATCTCCTGATGTCTTGCAAGTTTATGATCTCTAATAGGTGTAATAATTTTTATTTCTGGAGCCAAAGTCTGAAAGATCAGATCAAATCTCACCTGATCATTACCAGCACCAGTGCTACCATGGGCAATATATTGAGCATCAATTTTTTTAGCATATTTTACAATTTCAATAGCTTGAATTATTCTTTCGGCACTAACAGATAATGGATAAGTATTATTTTTCAAGACATTACCAAAAATTAAATACTTTACAACTTTATCATAAAAAGTTTGGACAGCATTAATTGATTTATAGGAAGTGGCTCCTAACTGTAATGCTTTTTCTTTAATAGATTGAATTTCTTTTTTATCAAATCCGCCTGTATTAACACTTACAGCATAAACTTCAAATTTTTTATCCTGAGATAAATATTTTGCGCAATATGAGGTGTCTAAACCTCCGCTATATGCTAAAACTAATTT
>DAOUPQ010000088.1 GCA_030626085.1 Flavobacteriia bacterium | reverse complement strand
AACTTCAAGGTCGAGATAAACGAAGGTTTGGTAATCAGGAGTTTACTTTTGTAAATGACGGATTAACAAATCAAGTTTAGCGAAGATATTGGTGTTTTCTTATAGCCACTAATTAAAAATAGTATAAATTCAGTTGCCAAGAAATCCTTCCCTTGGAAATGATTTATAATAAGCCATTATCTTTCATCAAAATTTTTAAAATCTCTTAATGAATAACCGGTATATAACTGTCTGGGGCGACCAATTGGTTCATGATTTAGTCGCATTTCTCTCCATTGAGCAATCCAGCCGGGCAACCTTCCTATTGCAAACATTACCGTAAACATTTCAACAGGGAAACCTAAAGCTCTATAAATTATTCCTGAATAAAAATCAACATTTGGATATAATTTTCTTTCAGCGAAATATTTATCCTTTAAGGCAACCTCTTCTAAATGTTTCGCTATGGCAAGAACAGGATCTGTTGTCCCTAGATCTTCAAAGAGGTCATCAGCCGCTTGTTTTATAATTCTTGCCCGCGGATCAAAATTCTTATAAACTCTATGTCCAAATCCCATTAAACGGAAAGGATCATTTTTATCTTTAGCTCTTGCTATAAATTTTTCTACATTTCCGCCATCATTTCTAATTTCTTTCAACATTTCTAAAACAGCCTGATTTGCACCTCCATGCAAACTCCCCCATAAAGCGGAAACACCTGCAGAAACAGATGCAAATAAACTAGCTTCTGAAGAGCCTGCTATTCTTACAGTTGAAGTTGAACAGTTTTGTTCATGATCTTCATGTAAGATCAATAATTCATCCAAAGCATTAACCGCAATTGGATTTATTTTATATTTTTCTGTGGGAATTCTAAACATCATCTGCATGATATTTTCAATATAATTTAAAGAATTATCAGCATAATTAAGAGGTAATCCTTGTGTTTTACTATGTGCCCAAGCAGCTAGAACAGGGAATTTCCCCATCAATTTTACAATAGCATTATACATTTCTTCTTCTGAAGTTACATCAACAGTTTCAGGATCAAATGCCGTTAAGGCACTTGTAAGAGAAGATAAAATACCCATTGGATGTGCAACTTTAGGAAATCCGTCAATGATATCTTTCATTTCTTCATTTACCATCGACTCTTTCTTGATGTCATTTTCAAATTTCTTCATTTGAGTCTTAGTTGGTAATTCTCCAAAAATAATTAAATAGGCTACTTCTAAAAAATTGGCTTTTTTGGTTAGATCTTCTATGGCATAACCTCTATGGCGTAAAATACCTTTTTCACCATCTAAGAAAGTAATTTTACTTTCACATGACCCAGTGTTTTTAAATCCTGGATCAAGTGTTATAACTCCATTAGTAGCACTTCGTAACGACTTAATATCAATGGCTATTTCATTTTCAGAGCCTCTCAATACAGGGAATTCATACTTCTCCCCATCAATTTCTAATATTGCTTTTTCTGACATTTTATGATTTTTTTTGTTAGTGTCTCGAAAATAAGAAAATTTGATGTAGTTTAAAAATTTAATATGGTCTAAAAAACAAAAATGTATTTTAAAAAATCTTCATTTTTGGTTCCCAACCTACAGCTGGCAGACTTGTTTTAAAATCAAAATTGATATCGAACAAGCCCGCCTGAGGCGTGGCAGGGATTAACGATCTTAGAATATAGAAGTTTCTTCTTTTTTAAATTCAGAAATCTGAATTCCTTGTTCCTTGTTCTAAAATCAAATAAATACTAAAAAAAAGCCCTGCCAAATTAGGCAAGGCTTAATAAATCCAATTAATTAAATGTAAACTTAATTAATATCTTTTACTTTTTAATACCAACCATATCTTCTAACATATCTGTAGTAATTGATTTAGGTCTTTCTAATGAATAACCTAAAGCTCTATCCCAAATAATATTTGATAGAACTCCAATAGATCTACCAATAGCAAATAATACAGTATAAAAATCAAATTGTGTAACTCCATAATGCCATTGAACAACTCCTGATTGTGCATCAACATTTGGCCATGGATTTTTTGCTTTACCGTGTTCTCTTAAAATATCAGGTACAACATTGTAAAGTGCGTCAACATATTTAAAGATATCATCGTTTGGAAGATGTTTTAAACAAAATTCTCTCTGAACAGTATATCTTGGATCTGTTTTACGCAATACTGCATGTCCGTAACCCGGTATCACCTGACCGTTATTTAAAGTATCCCAAACATATTTTTTCATTTCAGCTTCTGAAGGTAATTTACCGCCCATTTGCTCTCTTAATCCTTGCAACCAACGCAATACTTCCTGATTGGCCAATCCGTGTAACGGACCTGCTAAACCATTGATCATTGCTGAAGTAGCATAATAAACATCTGATAATGAACTGGCAACTAAATGTCCGGTATGGGCACTTACATTTCCACTTTCATGATCAGCATGTATGATAAAATACATTCGTGAAACATCGTCATAAGGTTTTTCTTTTCCCATCATATAAGCAAAGTTACCACCTAGATCTAAGGTTGGCTTTGGATAACGATGTCCTTTTTCAGGGTGGTAAAGTTTATTATAAATATAAGCTCCAATAAGTGGCATTTTTGCCATTAAATTTGTTGCATCTTCATAAGTTGAACTCCAATAATCCATCTTACTGATACCTTGTTGATACTCAATATTAAAATGGGATTCCCTTTGCAAACTCATTACAGCAGCTGATAAAATCGCCATAGGATGACTATTACTAGGAAAAGAATCAATAACATCCCAAACATAACGAGGTATTATTCTTCTATTATTAAAATCAACAACTACCTCTTCAACTTCTTTCTGACTTGGAATTTTTCCGGTAAGAAGTAAATAATATAAGCCCTCAACATAAGGCATTTCTGCACCTTCTGGTTTAGGAAGTTTTTCTAGTACTTCGGGCAATGTAAAACCTCTGTAACGAATTCCTTCTTGAGGATCAAGATAAGAAATATCTGTTACCAAACTCTTTATCCCTCTCATACCCCCAATTGCTTGAGCTACTGTAACTTGATCGATTACTTTGTCTCCATACTCCTTCAACAATCTGGTTGTTCTTGGTCGATGTTCCTCAATTTTTTTGAATAATTTTCTTTTTAATTTACTCATAATATCTTTTGCTTTTTAAATTATTTTTTAAACTCCTACCAAAGTTACGAAGTAATATTACTTATAAAACTGATTTTTATCATAAATTTTCTTTATGCAACCAACAGTACTTATAAAAAAAGCCAATTTATATTTAATAAATTGGCTTAAAATATTATTTATTGAAAAACTAACTTTTCACTTTAAAAGCTTTCATTCCGGGGAAATAAGCATTGCTCATTAATTCTTCTTCAATTCTTAACAATTGATTGTATTTTGCCATACGATCACTTCTTGAAGCTGAACCGGTTTTTATTTGACCAGTATTTAACGCAACGGCAAGATCAGCAATGGTATTATCTTCAGTTTCACCTGAACGGTGAGACATTACTGAAGTGTATCCGGCATTATGAGCCATATTTACAGCTGAGATGGTTTCAGTTAACGTTCCTATTTGATTTACTTTGATCAAAATAGAATTTGCGATATTGTTTTTAATTCCTTTTGAAAGTCTTTCAACGTTAGTTACAAATAGATCATCACCTACCAATTGGACTTTATCACCAATTATTTCGGTTAAATATTTCCAGCCATCCCAATCATCTTCATCCATACCATCTTCTATAGAGATCAATGGATATTTTTCGGCTAATTCTGCCAAATATTCGGCTTGTTCTTTAGAATTTCTAACCACTCCTGATTTACCTTCAAATTTGGCATAATTATATTTACCATCTTCATAGAATTCTGCTGCAGCGCAATCCAAAGCTAACATAACATCATCACCGGCTTTATAACCTGCTTTTGAAATAGCTTTAATTATAGTTTCAATTGCATCTTCCGTACCGTCAAAACTTGGAGCAAACCCTCCTTCATCACCAACTGCTGTACTCAAATTTCTATCGTGTAGGATGTTTTTTAAATTATGGAATATTTCAGTTCCCATTTTAATGGCATGTGTAAAACTTTTAGCTTTTACCGGCACAATCATAAATTCCTGAAATGCTATAGGCGCATCGGAATGTGACCCTCCATTTACAATATTCATCATAGGCACAGGTAAAGTATTTGCACTTACTCCCCCTACATATCTGTACAATGACATATTTGATTCATTTGCTGCTGCCTTTGCAACTGCTAAAGAAACTCCTAATATTGCATTGGCACCAAGTTTTGATTTGTTAGGTGTTCCGTCCAGATCAATCATTATCTGATCAATGATGTTTTGTTCAAATACCGACATTCCTAAAAGTTCTTCGGCAATTATTTCATTTACATTTTCTACAGCTTTTAATACGCCTTTTCCCATATAGTCTTTCCCACCATCACGTAATTCAACAGCTTCGTGAACACCGGTTGATGCGCCTGAAGGAACAGCAGCCCTGCCGAGAACTCCGTTTTCAGTTATTACATCTACTTCTACAGTTGGGTTTCCTCTTGAATCGAAAATTTGTCTTGCGTGGATATCTAAAATTATACTCATTTTTTTATTTTTTAATATTGATTTGTAAAGTTACTCAAAAGAAGTAAATCTTAAGAAGAAAAAATGTTATTTTTTACTTAAGTTTTCGTTATGAATAACTCCTTATAACAGATTAATTTTTATTAATATTTTCAATAAATTGGTCAAATAAATAGGAAGAATCATGTGGACCGGGACTAGCTTCGGGATGATATTGGACAGAAAAACAATTTTTGTTTTTCATCTTCATTCCAGCTAAAGTATCGTCATTTAAATGCACATGTGTAATTTGAAATTCTTTATTTTTTTCAACTTCCTTTTTATCAACAACAAAACCATGATTTTGAGATGTGATCTCACCTTTACCGGTCATTAAATTCTTTACAGGGTGATTGATTCCTCTATGTCCATTATGCATTTTATAGGTTGAAATTCCATTGGCTAAAGCAATAACCTGATGTCCCAGACAAATCCCAAATAATGGAAGATCTTTCTCAATGATTTCTTTTGCAACATTTTGAGCTTTAACTAACGGATTAGGATCACCTGGTCCGTTTGATAAAAAATATCCATCAGGTTCAAAAGAACACATTTCTTCAAAAGATGAATCGTATGGAAAAACTTTCACATAACAATCTCTTTGAGTTAAGTTGTTGAGAATATTCTGTTTGATTCCAATATCCAGAGCAGCAATTTTATATTTTGCATTTTTATCACCAACGGTATAAGCTTTTTTGGTCGATACTTTTGAAGCCAATTCCAAACCATCCATTAAAGGCACTTCTTTCAATTTCTTTTGTAATACCTCAATATCAGTTTCAGTAGAAATTATTGCATTCATCGCTCCTTTATCTCTAATATAGCTAACCAAAGCCCTGGTATCTACATTGCTGATTGCAACAAAGTTTTGCTTCTCGAAATATTCATACAATGAAATATCTGCATTCTCTCTTGAATATTCATAACTGAAATTCCTACAAACTAAACCGGCAATTTTTATTGAGTCTGACTCTTGTTCATTATAATTAACACCATAGTTTCCAATATGTGCATTGGTTGAAACCATTAGCTGGCCATAATAAGAAGGATCTGTGAAGATTTCCTGATAGCCTGTCATTCCAGTGTTAAAGCAAATTTCACCAACTGCAGTTCCATCAATACCTATTGATTTTCCTTCAAAAATAGTTCCGTCTGCTAAAAGTAAAATCGCTCTTTTTTGCTGTTTGTATTTCATTTTTCAATTCAAACTTTATAAATAATTAATTATTCTTATTTTAAAAATATTATTGCAAAAATAACTATATTTCATTATAAAATTTAAATATTTTAATCAAATCAGTTTCTTTTTTATAGGAAAGTTTATTCTTCTTTGCAAATTTTTTTACTGCATCTTTATTTTCTTTAAAAATATCTAAAACAACATTTTTACCTGGGTTAAATAATAAAATATCATCTCCTTCTTTAACAAAATACCTATTTGAAATCTTATACATTGTTTTATCATAGGCTCCTTAGCTAAATTAAAAGTTCCTTCAACAGCATCAATATTATCAATTCTATACGATTTTCCTTGTACATAAAAAATGCCATTATTATTCCATTCAGAAAATAAATAAGTTGATCCTAAAAATTTATCTTCTTTGTCATAAGATCTTGTTGCATAAATATTATCATAGGTATAGGACTGACCTCCTCCAGCTGTATTCCTATTTTGGCCAACTGTCTGAAAGAAAGTGAGTATAAAAATAATATTTATTAAAAATCTTGGCATTATAAAGTTGCATTATATTTTAATATTTTTGCTATATCTGCATCTTTTTTAATGGATAGTTTATTTGTTTTAATATATTTCTTAATACTAGCTTCATTACCTTCACAAAGTTTTAAAATCGATTTTTTGCTCAAATTATAATTAGTTATATTTTCTCCTTCTTTGATATAATATGTATCAGATACTTTTAATTTGGTCTTGTCATATTTTCCTTGAGCAACATTATAAGTCCCTTTAACAACATCAACTTTATACTTTTTTAATAAAGATCTATTACCTCCTTCATATACCACTTCATAAAATGAATTATCATCATATTTTTTAAATTTTCTATTATTAATTACTACTGAATCAATTTTATATTTATCGTAAACTAAAATCGAATCTTTTCCTATCTTTGATTCAAGATCGTTTTTTAAAGCATTGATATTGACATTATTTAACTTATAAGACTTTCCATTTATATAAAATTTACCATCATTTTCCCATTCAGAAAACAAATATGTTGTTCCAGTAAATTCATCTTCTTTATCCAAAAACCTATTACCAGTAAATTGACTAGGAGAATATATTTGTCCTCCATATGGATCTTGTTCTTTACCTTGACTATACACTTGAAAAAATGAAAGTATAACTACTAATTTAATAATTGACTTCATATTATTGAATTTTAAAAGGTTAAAAAAAAGGATATGCTAAGATAGCATATCCTTTTAAAATTTATTAAATAATTGAAAACTTTTTAAGCTTTATCCTTTGTTTCAGAGATTTCGCTTTTTACCTCTTCAACTTTAGCTGCAACTTCAGTTTTAACTGTTTCTACATTAGAAGATTTTTTACCTCTTCTACGTGTAGATTTTTTCTTTTTGGTTCCTTTAGGGTTGTACAATTCGTTATAATCAACAAATTCAACCATCGCCATTTCAGCATTGTCACCTAAGCGATTTCCTAATTTTATGATACGAATATATCCTCCAGGTCGATCACCTACTTTTACTGCAACATTTCTAAACAATTCAGTAACTGCATATTTATCTCTTAAATTTCTAAAAACTATTCTGCGGTTATGTGTAGTATCTTCTTTAGATTTTGTCACTAAAGGTTCAACAAACTGGCGTAATGCTTTGGCTTTTGCGACAGTTGTATTGATGCGTTTGTGCTCAATTAACGAACATGCCATATTAGCCAACATTGCACTTCTATGTGCTGTTTT
>DAOUPQ010000022.1 GCA_030626085.1 Flavobacteriia bacterium | reverse complement strand
TGGAAATTGATTTTGAACTGCTTTAAAATTTGCATTTGAATTGTTGATGTATGTTGTGATGAACTGTAATTCTCGATCACCGATAATCAACAGATCATCATTTGAAACATTTTTAGTTTTTAGAACAGTACCATTGGTAAAATATTGAAAGTCATATATATAAACTACATTTTTTTGTTTTATTTTAAAATCAATTATACCAAAGACATGATCTCCTTTTTCAATATCTCCTTTCTTGTATTGAAAATATTTTTTTTGAATACTTGTATCGGTAAATACTTTGCCTTCAGGAAAATATTCCTTAACTATTTTCCATGGTAATTCAACTAAATTATGGGTTGAAAAGAATTCATTAGCATATTTTCCTTTAATTGATCTGGTTTTCATTTGCGACCAATATGTATCACTATTTTCATCATATAACACTAAATTATCATTAAATAAATAACCTGATGCACGTAGCGATACTTTACCATTTTTAATATTTCTATCCATAACCAATCCACTTTGAGTGATAGGACAATACGTTATTGAATATTCAGTATCTCCAATTTTATCATTTACAGCTTCAAAATTACTGATAAACTGATATGGATATACTTTTATCTCATCGCCTTTACTTACTACGGCAACTAGTGAATTGTCAGAAATAAGATCAATATCTTTTACTCTTGACATAATTGGGTCCTTTGCCAAAGGAAAGGGATTAAATGAACCATTTATTGATTCAATGGGCACAATCCAGTTAAATTCATTTTGGTCTGGATTAAATGTTGTAACAGGATCTGGATCATTACAACTATAAAAAATAATAAGCATTAATAAGAATAGCTTTTTCATAAGATAAATATTTGATCTATCAGTCGTAAACTATATTATTAACTTACAATATAAAGCCCCAATAAAAAGAAGCTGCTTGAAAATAATTTTCACGCAGCTTCTTTTTATTGTTGTTTTTGTTAGAGTGTAATTATAATTTTACACGCATTATCATTGCACATCTAACAATTCTATATCGAAGATCAAAACAGATCCACCAGGAATGCTACCACGATCATTGTCTCCATAACCTAATCTGGAAGGAACCAAAAGCATTCCTTTTCCTCCTTCTTTAAAATAAGTTATTCCTTCTGTCCAACCAGCAATTACTTGTTGTAAATTTAAGGTAATACCATTTGAGTCACTTTGGTCAAAAACTTCACCATTTGTGAAATAGCCTCTATATTTTACAGTTACCGTTGAATTTACATTAGGTTGAGTAGTACCTCCACCTAATTCTTCAATAACATAATATAAACCAGTGCTACTTTTTTGAGCATCTAAATTATGATCATCAATATATTTTAGGATATATTCCTCGTTAGTTTTTGTGTAATCTATAGAGTTATTATCACTACAAGATATGGTCGTTAAAAGTGTAAAAAAATTAAAAAATATTTCATCACTTAAAATTTACCGGTTAACCATTTATAGATGTCATTACCATTAGCAAAAAGTAATAATGCCATTAAAATAACAAAACCTGTGACCTGTGCATATTCCAAGAATTTTTCACTTGGTTTCCTGCCTGTGATCATTTCAAATAAAACAAAAACTACATGACCGCCATCTAAAGCAGGAATTGGCAACAAATTCATAAATGCCAGCATAATAGATAAAAAAGCAGTGATATTCCAAAAAGATTGCCAGTGCCATTTGGCAGGAAAAATATTTCCTATGGTAATAAAACCACCCAAACTGGTTGCGCCTTTTTTAGTAAAAACATATTTGAATTGAGCGATATAATCTTTTAAGATCCAGTATCCTTCATTTGTTCCTTTAGGAATACTTTCTAAAAATGAATAATCTTTATGGTTGATAGTTAAATCATCATTGGCAAGTCCTTTTGGATAAACACCAATTTTATTATTTTCATCGGGTGTTACAGTGAGAGGATTGGTATTTCCATCACGGTTCACTGTAATTTGCATTTCGCTGAGATCGTTATTGCTTTTAACCAGTTTAGTAAACTCATCCCAAAATTCAATAGGTTTACCATCGACATTCACTACGTAATCTCCCTTCAACATTCCTGCTTTATTGGCTGGCGAATCAGGTATGATACTATCTAAAATTGCTGAGATTCTAGGTGTGAACGGTTCCATTATACCAGATTGCCACATGGTCAATCCAATATCTTCAGGTAGATTTAAAGCTTCAATATTTCCGTCAGGGTGTTCTACTTCTAATGATTTTATATCTCTTAAAAAAAGATGTTTATTGATCCTTAAAACATCAAAAGGCACTTCGTTATTAAATTTTAAAATTTTATCTCCGTTTTGAAATCCGTATTGTTTAAAGCTTTCATCTATTGAAAATCCTTTTTTTACATCATTTGGTGCAACGTAATCTTTACCCCAAACATTCAAGATCATAATATAGATCAAAATACCAACTAAAAAGTTAACCGTTACACCACCAAGCATAATTATTAAACGTTGCCAGGCTGGTTTTGAACGAAATTCCCATGGTTGAGGTGGTTTTGCCAGTTGTTCTTTATCCATGCTTTCATCTATCATTCCAGCAATTTTAACATAACCTCCAAGTGGAATCCAACCTATACCATAAACGGTTTCACCAATTCTCTTTTTGAATAGTGAAAATTTATAATCAAAGAATAAATAAAATTTTTCAACTCGAGTTTTAAAAATTTTTGCAGGAATAAAATGCCCTAATTCGTGCAATACGATTAGGAGAGATAAGCTTAATAAGAATTGTGCAATTTTTATATATGTTTCCATGTATTTTTTAAAATTTTTAAAAATCGGACAAATGTACGTTTTTATGCTGAATTAGCGATGGCTTAAAAATCCAAATCTTTGTTAAAATGAAAATGTAACGAAAAAATGATCTTAAAAGGATTGCTATTCTTTGATTATTGTTTTAAAGAAAGTGCCTAAAGAAGTTTCAACTTTAATTAAATGAACCCCAACTTTCATATTGTAGGTATTGATCTTAGAAGGTGGATTATCTAACTGTAATAAGGTTTTACCTAAAATATCATAAATTGTAATTCTGTTTAATGTTGCACTACTGTTATTTTTAATATTTAAGGTATTTTTTACAGGATTCGGATAGATACTTATGCTATTTTTTAACTTGTAAGTATCAATTCCTAAGACTGCAGAATTATTTCTTGAGATCAACTGAATTTCCGGATCGATTTGGATTGATGCAATTTCAAAAGGAATGGTAGTATTAAATATCTGACCGTTTTTTGACACTTCTAATCTGATAATTTCACTTTTCCCATATAACCCGATAACTTTAACAGGTAAAGGCATTTCGAAAAATGAAACTGACGAATGAGATTGTGTTTGATTAACTGTAAATTGTATAATGTTGTTGTCTTTATTTTGGTGCCAACCAACTTCATAAGTGGGGTATCCTTCCCCATAGAGCCAGTCATCAAAAAAATCAGTTAATTCTAAACCACTTACATTTTCTAAGTGTTTTTTAAGGTCTTTTGTTTTTGCATAAGAGAAGGCCAGATCAGGGTCGGCCAAATAATTTTTCATAGCCTGAAAAAAATCTTCATCTCCCAATTTATACCTTAACATATGTAAGATCATAGCTCCTTTTCTGTATGATAGTCTTCCATCAAAAATTCTATTGACCAAAGTCGTATCACTTACAAAAGTAGCACCATCCTTAACAGATGTAATATTATTTACAACACTATTTCTCCATGCTGTAAAAGTATTATCACCATCAAAATCTTCAATAACCAGAGCATCTAAGTAAGTAGCAAAACCTTCATTAAGCCAAATATCTCCCCATGAACCACAAGTTATTTTATTACCAAACCATTGATGTGCCAACTCGTGAGCGATCAAACCCCTTGACCATCCTCCCATAAAAGTCATGGTTGTATGTTCCATACCACCTCCCCAGCCAAATTGAGCATGCCCGTATTTTTCTTTTGCATAAGGATAAAGTTCAAAAAGCTCACCATACAGATCCATAATTCTTGGTGTTATTGCTGTGCTACTTTGAGCATGGGCTAGATTTTCAGGATAAACATAATTGACCACATCAAAGTTGCCATTATCAACATGATCATTATAAACTGAATAATTGGTAACAGCAATAGCAATTAAGTAGGCCGGAATTGCATATTTGTGTTTCCAATGAGTTATTGTATTATTGCCTGTGTTAACTTCAGATTGCAACAAACCATTTGAGGCTGCTTTATATTGTGAAGGGTGTTTAATATAAATATCAATTGAATCAATTTTATCAATTAGATCTTGTTTACAGGGCCACCAGCCTTTTGCACCATAGGGCTCAGAAAGTGTCCACAAAACAGGTGTATTTGAAGATCCGTGTGTTCCGATTTCAAATGAACCAAAACCCGAACTAACTGGGTTGCCGCTATAGGTAACAGTTAGTGAATCTAAAGTGCCTTTACTTTGTGTGTTAGGCAAATTGATTACCAATTCATCATTGCTGTTTTGCGTAAATGACAATGAAATTCCTCTTTGTGTTACAGCAGAAACATTTAGATTGTTTGATATCTCAAAAGTGATATTGTTGATATTATCTAAAGCATTAAAATAAGAAGTAATATTTCCGCTAATTTCTGCTTTTGAGGGGTCAACATCCCATTCTAACCTATGATATTTTAAATCGTAATTGCCTGTATTCTTATTCGCTTTATAGGCTAGTTTTTTTAAACCGGCATTTTTTTCAGATTTTATGATCTGTTCAAGATCATTTTCAAAATTATACACTTTTTGCCCATATGAAAAAAGAGATAACAAAAAGAATATATTGAATAATAAAATCTTATTTAGTATGTACATTTGTTGTTTTTAACGATAAAGCAATTTTAAGGGAATTGCAAATATACAAATATGAATTTAAATGAATTTTTTAAAAAGTCAAAATCAACAATAGTTTTTATAATATTTTTTTCACTTATTTTTATTCCAATAGTCATTTTTTTGATAAAACCTAAAACAAAATTACCTGTTTACAATCCTGCGGATGTAAATCCAGTTTTGGTGGATGATTCAGTTAGACATATTAGTAAGGATCATAGAATAGCAAATTTTTCACTATTAGATCAAAATGGAGATACGATTACTCAGGACAATTTTAAGGATAAAATATATGTAGCAGATTTTTTTTTTACACGTTGCCAAACCATCTGTCCGGTAATGACAGTAAATATGGGTGATTTACAAGAATATTTTAAAAATGATGAGGATATAAAATTTATATCGCACTCTGTTACACCAATAATTGATAGCATTTCAGTTTTAAGAGCTTATGCTGATAAGAAAGGTATTAATGATAAAAAATGGCATATAACTACAGGTGATAAAATGCATATTTATGAATTGGCACGTAAATCATATTTTGCTGTTTTAGATGAAGGTGATGGAGGGGAACAAGACTTTATTCATACTGAGCAATTTATTTTGGTTGATAAAAACAGACAAATAAGAGGGTTTTATGATGGTACTGATAAAGATGAAATGCAAAGGATCATAAAAGATATTGAAATCTTAAAAAAAGAATACGATCTCAATTAAGCTATAAAAAGGTTCAAAAAAAATTATTGTATTTTAATGAAGGAATAAGTATTTACAAAAAATCCTATTAAGTGACAAAAATCACTTGTTTAATAATAATTTTATGTATTTTCGCTTAGTATTTATAATCATTCTAAATAAAATTGGCTACAACAATCGCAAATTTAAAGGTAGGAGAAAGAGGAGTTATAGAAGATTTGGACTTTGATTTTGTTCCGTTGATACTATTAGAAATGGGATGTTTACCCGGTATTGAAGTTGAATTGATACAAATTGCGCCTTTACAAGATCCTTTATATATACGGGTTAATGATAGTCATCTTGCTATTAGAAAAGAAACTGCAAAACATATTACCATTAAAAAGTTTTAGTATTTAATGGGAAAGAATGAAACCATAAAAGTTGCTTTAGTTGGTAATCCAAATACTGGAAAAACATCTTTGTTTAACCAACTAACCGGTTTAAATCAAAAAGTTGGAAATTACCCAGGAATTACTGTTGAGAAAAAAACCGGTATTTCTAAATTGGATAAAAACACTTCTGCTACCATTGTTGATCTACCCGGCACATACAGTATCAATCCAAATACATTAGATGAAAATATTGTTTTAAGGACACTTCTCGATAAGAATCATGTAGATTATCCTGATGTAATTGTTGTTGTTGCAGATATTGAAAACATCAAGCGTAACTTACTTCTATTTTCACAAATAAAAGATCTGCAAATTCCTACAATTTTAGCAATCAACATGTCAGATCAGCTGGCAAAAAAAGGAATTAGTATTGATATTGAAATTTTAAAAGAAGACCTAAAAACAAAAGTAATATTAATAAGTGCTCGTAAAAATATTGGAATTGATTCTTTAAAAAAAGCAATATTAAATTGTAATTATCTTAATACAAAACCATTAGCTGTAATAAGTAATCGTATTGATGCAGATTTTTTTAGAAAAATTAAAGAAAAATTTCCTGATCAACATTTGTACCAGTCATGGTTAAATATTACCCAAGCCGAAAATTTGAATATTTTAAAAGGTGATGAAAAGAAAGCAGTTCAGGAATTTAGAAAAGATGGTGAAAAGCTAAAAGCATTACAGCATAAGGAAACTATTTTACGATATAAACAGATAAATGATATTCTTAAAAAAAATTATAAACGTGATATTTCAAAAGGAACGGATCTACGTAGTAAGCTTGATAAGATACTAATTCATAAGTTTTATGGGTATATCATTTTTGGTTTAATTCTTTTCGTAATTTTTCAATCGGTATTTGATCTGGCTACTGTTCCAATGGATTTTATTGATGAAGCTTTTGCAAAATTGAGTAATTGGACCAAAGGAGTTATGCCCCATGGAAAATTCACTGATTTGATTACTGAGGGCGTTATTCCGGGTATTGGAGGAATAGTGATCTTTATACCTCAGATTGCTATATTATTTTTATTTGTAGCAATTTTAGAAGAGACAGGATATATGAGTCGCGTTGTTTTTTTGATGGATAAAATAATGCGAAAATATGGAATGAGCGGAAAGAGCGTTGTTCCATTGATATCCGGAACAGCTTGTGCTATTCCGGCAATAATGGCAGCCAGAAATATTAATGGTTGGAAAGAAAGATTAATTACAATTTTAGTAACACCATTTACAACCTGTTCTGCCAGATTACCTGTTTATGCCATCATTATTGCTTTGATCATTCCACAAAAGCGCTTTTTAGGAATATTTAGTTTACAAGGCTTGACTTTATTGACTTTATATTTTATTGGTTTTGCTTCGGCACTTTTTAGTGGCTATCTTTTGCATAAATTTTTAAAAGTAAAAAGCAGTAGTTTTTTTGTGATCGAAATGCCCAATTACAAATTACCATCATTAAAGAA
Organism: Flavobacteriia bacterium; assembly: GCA_030626085.1. GTDB lineage: Bacteria > Bacteroidota > Bacteroidia > Flavobacteriales > Flavobacteriaceae > Namhaeicola. The sequence goes on along the minus strand of DAOUPQ010000022.1, from coordinate 7,892 downwards.
TACACTTATCACAGTACTTGAAAAGACAAAAGAATTTGTATTTGGAGCAGGTAAGATCATTTTAGCAATATCAATTATCTTATGGTTTTTAGCATCAAACGGCCCGAATGATTTTAAAAATGCTGAAGAAATTTTAAAAAGCGAATCTGTAAATCAAAATATAGATTCTGATGAATATAAACAACAGTTGGCTTCTTATAAATTAGAACATTCTTATATTGGTATAATGGGAAAAAGCATAGAACCCATAATAAAACCATTGGGTTATGATTGGAAAATTGGTATTGCCTTAATCTCTTCATTTGCTGCACGCGAAGTTTTTGTTGGAACTTTAGCTACAATTTATAGCGTTGGTAGTAATGATGAAAACAATACGACAATAAAACAACGTATGGCGGCGGAGATTAACCCTGAAACAGGAGGAAAGCAATTTAATTTTCCTTCAGGTATGTCTTTATTGGTTTTTTATGCCTTTGCAATGCAATGTATGGGTACACTCGCGATAGTCAAGCGAGAAACCAATAGTTGGAAATGGCCACTTTTGCAATTATTTGGTATGGGTATTTTGGCTTATATAACCGCTTTTATTACTTATACAGTCTTAAGTTAAAACAATGCAACAAGCTTTAGTTTACATAGTTCTTATTTTAGCCATTTCTTTTTTGGTAAAAAAATTCTTTTTTAAATCTAAAAAGAAAAAAGGCAAATGTGATACAGATTGTAATTGTTAATTTTGGACTATTATTTATTCTTTGTATCAATAATTATTGTTACAGGACCATCGTTTAAAAGTTTCACTTTCATATCAGCACCAAAGATTCCCTTACCAACTTTTTTACCGAGTAAGATTTCAAATTCCTGTATAAATTTCTCGTAAATAGGAATAGCAACATCTGGTCTTGCAGCTTTGATGTATGATGGCCTGTTTCCTTTTTTTGTATTGGCCAAAAGTGTAAATTGACTAACCACAATTGCATCTCCATCAATGTCAATTATCGATCTGTTCATCACTCCATTTTCATCATCAAAAATGCGTAGATTGACTATTTTTTTTGTTAACCATTGAATATTATCATTTGTATCTTCATCAGTAATACCTAATAAGATCAAAACACCATTTTTAATTTTACTGATGATCTTTTTATCAACTGTAACGCTTGATTTAGTGACTCTTTGTATAACAGCTTTCATAAAATGTTTATATGATAATTTTATATTGAATAATCGTTTACTCGATAATTTTTGTCATCTCCAGCAAGTAATTGCAGATAACTATTATATCTTGAAGGAGCGATTTCTCCTTTTTCCAAGGCTAATTTAACAGCACATTTTGGTTCATTTACATGTAGGCAATCATTGTATTTACATTGATGTTTAAGTGCAAAGAATTCAGGAAAATAATTGGTAATTTCATATTGTTCAAAATCAACAACACCAAAACCTTTTATACCAGGAGTATCAATAATATAACTTTCCGGATCTGTTTTTAGAACGAACATTTCGGCAAAAGTAGTTGTATGTTGCCCCAGTTTGTGTTGCTGTGATATTTCAGCTGTTTTTAAATTTAAATTGGGCGCAATAGTATTGATCAATGTAGATTTGCCAACACCTGAATGGCCGGAAAACATACTCACCTTTCCTAACATTAATTCTTTAACTTTATCGATATTTATTTTTTTCTTAGCTGAAATTTCTATACAATTATAGCCAATTTTACGATATACATTAATTAGCTTATTCTTTTTAATATTTAATTTTTCATCATTGATATCAATTTTATTGAACAATAAGACTACTTCAATATCGTAAGCTTCAGCAGTAGCTAAAAAACGATCAATAAATTGTGTAAAAGTGGGTGGATTGTTTAGTGTAATTAGTAAAAAAGCCCTGTCAATATTGGCAGCAATAATATGTGTTTGTTTGGAAAGATTTACAGATTTGCGTATTATATAATTTTTCCTGTCATGGATATTGATAATAATTCCGGTATCGGCGCCCTTTTCCAATTCAAAATCAACATGATCGCCAACAGTTACAGGATTGGTGCTTTTAATTCCTTTTATACGAAATTTACCTCTAATTCGGCATTTGTACTGATTGTGATTTTCAGTCCTCACCCAATACCAACTTCCTGTTGATTTAATTACAACACCCGTCATATATATTTATGATAAACTAATAAATTTAATATTAAAAATAATGAGTTTTTTGTTTAATTGTGTGAACAATATTTAAAAGCATAAATTTAGATAAAACCATATGTTTTACCAAACAAACAAGTTTTATTAAAAAATGAAAATTAAATGAATAGATTAAAATTATTATATTTGGCTCAAATATTAACTAAAAAATGAATTAGTAATGAAGATTTTAAAATACATTTTTTTCCTTTTGTTAATTTTTATAGTCGTTGGAGCTATTTATTTAGCAACACTTGATGGAAATTATGATGTAAAACGCACTCGTTTAATAAAAGCACAACCGGAAGTTATTTTTGATGAAATAAATGATTATAAAAACTGGAAAGATTGGGGACCATGGTACGAACAAGATCCTTCAATAGTTGCAACATACCCCGAAAAAACTAAAGGTGAAGGAGCATCTTACTCATGGATAAGCAAAGAAAGAGAAGGATCAATGAAAACGGTACAAGTTGATGAACCTAAAAGAATTGATCAGGAAATCACTTTTAAAGTCCCCATATTTGGAGATATGAAATCAGATATTTACTGGATCTTTGAAAAAGTTGAAGAGGGTACCAACGTTACCTGGGGAATGAAAGGTGAACTGGGTTTCTTTTCTCGTTTTATGATCAGTGGTATGGAAGAACAAATGGGTCCTATGGAAGAGAGAGGTTTAGAGCTTTTGGATCAGAATATTCAAAAGGATATTAAAATTTACAGTATAAAATCAAATGGTGTTATAGATTATAGCGGAGGTTATTATTTATATACTTCAACATCTTGTAAAATCGATGAGATAGATGAAAAATATCCACTTTTGTTATTAAAAATATATGCTTTTAATAAGAATAATAATGTTCGTACTACAGGAGGTCCGTTTACTTTATACCATAAATATGATGAAGAAAATGGAACAACGATGTTCTCTGTTTGTTATCCGGTAGCTGAAAAAATGATCACACCAAGAGGTAGTGATATTTTATCAGGATTTATGGAAACAGGAAAATATTTTAAAACAACTTTAAAAGGAAGTTATGATAATTCAGAAGAAGCCTGGAAAACCGCTTGGGAAGAAGCAGGTAGCTTAAGCGATTATACGATTCCGGAAAACGGTGAGCCTTTTGAAGTTTATGGTAATAATCCGCATGAAATTCCTAATCCTGCTGATTTAATTACTGAGATATTTATTCCAGTCAAAGAAAAAATAAAAATACCACCACCCCCTGAGCCGATTCCTTTTGTAATTGAAGATCCAGAAGAAAAAACAGAAGAGTAATTATGGTTATATCATTCATACTTATATAATAAAATAAAAAAAGCACTTCATTTATGAAGTGCTTTTTTCTTATTAACTCAAAATTAATTATAATAAGACAAAATTTTGACTAATTTTGTCTCTGTATATCTAATTTGCAATTCTTGTACCAAAACAATATCAAAAATGTTATAGTTTTGTTAAAATACATTAAAATTCTTTAAATCTAAAACAATCAACAACATGATCATTTACCATACCGGTTGCCTGCATATGAGCATAGATAATGGTTGATCCAACAAATTTAAATCCCTGTTTTTTCAGATCGATTGAGATCTTATCCGAAAGTGTTGTTTTTGCTGGAATCTCATCTAAAGAACTCCAGGAATTTACAATGGGTTTGTAATCTACAAAACTCCAAATATATTTTGAAAAAGAACCGTACTCTTCTTGAACTTCCATAAAAGCAATGGCATTACTTATGGTGGCTTTAATTTTTAATTTGTTTCTAATGATTCCGGCATTATTCATTAATCTATCAAACTTTTTTTCATTGTATTTTGCAATTTTGTGATAGTCAAAATCATCAAATGCATTTCTAAAATTTTCTCTTTTTCGCAAAACTGTGATCCAGCTTAAGCCAGCCTGAAAAGTTTCTAGAATTAAAAATTCAAACAATTTATCATCATCATAAACAGGCACACCCCATTCTGTATCGTGGTATTTAATATATAGCGGGTCTTCTCCGCACCAAGAACATCTGTTTTTATTCATTGTATAATTTTTTTGATTTTGAATATACAACACCTCTTTTATCTAAATAATTTAAAATAAAATCATAACAAACTTCATGTTTTCCTGCTAATTCCGGAGGGAAAACACCTTTTTTATTAAATAAACCTTCTAATACAAGGTTTACAGCAGCAGTTGCCGTGTAACCCGTAGTTCTCGCCATCGATGAGGTTTGTGTTTTGGCATCAAATGTATCGTGTAAATTGTAAATGATTTCTAGCTCTTTACCAGACTTATCAATTCCTTTTATGGTAATTTTCATTACGGTAATTTCTTCTTCATTATCTCCGAGTTCCCATTCTTTGAATAAGATCTTGTTTGTAAGTTCAATTGGTGAGACCTTAGTTCCGTTGATCTCAATTTTCTCGGTATCAAAAAAACCGGTTTCTTTTAGTACTTTAATGTATTCAACGTGTCCCGGATAACGTAAAGTTTTTTCTTTCATGTTTGGAATGTGTGGCATCGTAAAAATTAATGAACGCAATCCATCAGAGTTAAAGGACTCTAAAGTACCAACATTATTAAATTCTACTAATTCAACATCAGTTAATGCTTCTCGTGTTATTAGTTTTCCGTTTTCTACATATCTTGCCGGACGCGTATATTCCTCAATAACATCAATAGGAGAAAAGGGTGCTTTATAATTAAATGGCCATTTTTTTATTTTAGGTAAACCGCCCACCAAGCATTCAAAATTAGTAATATTCATTAATTCGTTATGATAGCCCAAAATAATATTGCCCATTCCGGGAGCAACGCCACAATCAACAATAGCTGTAATATTATTTTGTATTGCCAGATCATTTAATTTTAGGGCATTTTCCGGAAAAAATGAAATATCAACAACATCTTTTTTTGCTTCAATAATATATTTTAAAGTTTTAAATCCTAAATATCCAGGAACAGCACAAACTACTATATTAAAAGGTATGATAGCTTTGTATAGATCTTTTTTGTGTGTAACATCTACATTGATAATATTTATTTCAATACACTTTTCTTTTACTTTTTTTAATGCGATTTGATCAATGTCAGAAAGTGTTACTGAATGGTTTTTTGCCAGGTCTATTGCCATGGCACTTCCAATCATACCTGCACCTAATACAATTATTTTGCTCATAATAATTATTGAATATAAAAATTAATGATGATTTTTACTTTTTTAGTTAATGTGGATAATATTTAAACCGACCATAAAGTTAACATTTTTTATCTACTTAAAAACTGTTTTATTTTTGGGTGATATTTCACTATTGCTTTAGATCTAGTCAGTAATGATTGCATTAAGTAATTTCCAATTTTTAATAAAGTTTAATACTAAAATAACAATACATCCGTTAATGAGATAATATTATTTTTTAATCAATCTTTTGGTTAAATTATTAAAAAATTGCGCTTAATATATTTGCTATATATGAAAAAGTTAAAATTAGATTCTCTAAAGATCTATTCTTTAGAACTAAGGGTATTCCTTTTAGAATTAGAAAAAAACTTATTTAAATTGAACATCAAAAAAGTTAAAAATAAAGAATAATTTATAAATATATTTTTTACTTTTGTAGTCATAATAATTCAATTTAAATGTCTCGAAACAAGAACATAACAGGACTCACAAAATCGTACAGACGATTATTTGAATGTTTGATGTTCTATCTTTTCTTTTTGTAATCCATAATATCACTTCATTTATTATATGAATTTTTCAGATGTTTATTCTGTAGAATTTAAATTATTCAAGATTATGAAAACACTACATAAAACCATAAAACCAGAAAGGACAGCCTCGTCACAAGGTAATTTTTATAAAACCCCAGGAAATAAAATTGGTCCGGGTATGAATAAAAGAATTCAAAAACTTAGAAAATTAAGTTTTGAAACTAAACCATCATTATCAATTGAAAGGGCATTAATTGAAACCGACTTTTATAAAAAAAATTATGGAAAATATGCCACTCCGGTAATGAGGTCCCTTAACTTTTTAGAAATATGTAAAAAGAAAACTATTTATTTGGGCGAAGGCGAATTGATCGTTGGTGAGCGTGGTCCAAAACCAAAAGCTGTACCAACTTTTCCTGAATTGACATGTCATAGTGTTGAAGACTTACATGTTTTAAATACACGTGAAATGCAGCGATATACAATTAGTCAGGAAGATATAAATGTATATGAAAAAGAAGTAATTCCTTTTTGGGAAGGAAAAACTATTAGAGAGCGTATTTTTAGCCACGTTCCTCATGAATGGAAAAGAGCTTATGAAGCCGGATTATTTACTGAGTTTATGGAACAACGCGCTCCGGGGCATACAGCTTTAGATGGAAAAATCTATCAAAAAGGAATACTCGATTTTAAAAAAGAAATTCAAGAGCAAATTGATAGATTAGATTATTTAAATGACCCTGAGGCAACTGATAAAAAAGAGCAATTATCCGGTATGTCAATAGCCTGTGATGCGGTGATTATATTTGCTGAACGTCATGCAAATCTGGCTGAAGAATTGATAAAGACTGAGAAGGATATAATTCGTGTAAAAGAACTCAAAAAAATTGCAGAAGTTTGTAGATGGATTCCGGCAAATGCACCTAGAAATTTATGGGAAGCCATTCAGATGTACTGGTTTGTGCATTTAGGAACCATAACTGAACTCAATGGTTGGGATGCTATGAATCCGGGTCATTTTGATCAGCATTTAAAACCTTTTTATGAAAGAGAGATCGCAGATGGAACACTTACAAGAGAAGAAGCTAAAGAATTGTTGAGCTGTTTTTGGATCAAAGTAAACAATCATCCGGCACCACCTAAAGTTGGTATTACTGCTAAAGAAAGTGGTACTTATAATGATTTTACAAACATCAATATTGGCGGTGTCAAAAGAGATGGTTCCGATGGTGTGAGTGAATTATCCTATATCATGCTTGAAATTATTGAAGAATTACATATTCTACAGCCGGGAAATTCAGTTCATATTAGTTCAAAAACACCTGAACGTTTTTTAAAAGAAGCTTGTAAAGTAATCCGTCAAGGCCATGGTTACCCTTCAGTTTTTAATAATGATATTTATATTCAGGAAATGTTGCGTCAAGGAAAATCTTTGGAAGACGCAAGAGAGGGTGGTTGTAGCGGTTGTATTGAAGTTGGTGCCTTTGGAAAAGAAGCCTATATCTTAACGGGATATTTGAATGTGCCAAAAATATTTGAGATCACACTTAATAACGGAATGGATCCTTTAACAGGAAAACGAGCTGGTATAACTACCGGAAATCCCCGAGATTTTAAATCGTACAAAGATCTTTATAATGCATTTTTAAAACAGTTGAATTTTATTATTGATCAGAAAATTGTAGTAAGTAATTATATTGATAGCATGTTTGCTAAATACAGTCCCGCAACATTTTTATCTGTTGTTATTGATGATTGTATTACAACAGGAAAAGATTATTATAATGGGGGTTCGCGTTATAACACCAATTATATACAATGCACAGGTTTAGGTACCGTAACGGATAGTTTATCTACTTTAAAAAAGCATGTTTTTGAAGAAAAAACATTTACTATGGATACCATTTTAAATGCTGTTTTAAATAATTTTGAAGGTGAAGAGATCTTACGACAAACCATTGTCAATAAAACACCTTTTTTTGGAAATGATGATAATTATGCCGATG
>DAOUPQ010000131.1 GCA_030626085.1 Flavobacteriia bacterium | reverse complement strand
CAATAATGGTATCACTACAAATAATAATACTATGAGCCCTTCTTATATTTTTAATCAAATAAAAGTCAATCCTTGTAGCGGTTCACGTATAGAAGCAGCACTTAAACTTATTTCTAATTCAGGTATACCGAGTTTAAATGATATGCCCTATAATGATCAAGAATGTGATATTCAACCTACTGAGGAACAAAATCAGAATGCTCTAGAAAATAAGATCAACACTTATTACTATTTAGATGGTGAAAAATTATTTGATCAGGCGAAAGCATTTTTATTAAATAATCAGCCTATTGTAATAGGTATTTCTATCGATATAAATTATTTTGGTGCAATTGATGAAAACAGAAATGCCATTTACCAAAAATTTAAAAAAATTGACGGTTCACATGCTATGTTGGTTGTTGGTTATGATGATGTTATGAAAGCTTTTAAAGTTGTTAATTCTTGGGGAGAAAGTTGGGGAAATCAAGGTTTTGTTTGGATCGATTACAAGGCGTTTCAAGAAGTTATGGATACAAATTCTGATTTCAAAATACTTTGTCAGGCCTGGGTTACTGAAGATGTGATCAAATAATACCATTATCTTAAGAATTGTTAGCTTAAAGATAAACCTTACATCTCCAGCAATTCTTCTAAAAAATCTCTTTTATTATTCAATCTCGGAATTTTATTTTGCCCGCCAAGCTTATTTTTTTGCTTCAGCCATTGATAAAAAAGACCTGATTCTGCCAGATGAATTTTTGGTAAAGCTAAAGTCATATCCATATAACGTTTAGCTTCATAATCTGAATTGATATCTTTTAAAGCCTCATCTAAAACTTTTGTAAAAACCTTTAAATCTTTTGGATTCGTTTTAAATTCAATTATCCATTCATGACCTCCATTTTTATCACTCATAAATATTGGAGCGACGGTATAGTCTGTTAACTCAGAATTTGTTTTTTTACAAGCTATTTGCAAAGCTTCTTCAGTATTCTCAACTACTAATTCTTCACCAAATACATTGATAAAATGCTTGGTACGACCGGTAATTTTAATTCGGTGGGGTTCAAGGCTTGTAAACCTAATCGTATCACCTATCAAGTAGCGCCACAATCCTGAATTTGTAGTAATTACAATGGCATAATTTTTGTTTAACTCAACATCCTTTATATGAATTGCTTTCGAACTTTCACCTTCAAACTTATCCATTGGAATAAACTCATAAAAAATTCCATAATCCAACATCAATAATAATTCATCGGAGTTATTTCTGTCCTGAATAGCAAAAAAACCTTCAGAAGCATTATAGGTTTCAAAATACTTAAAATTAGCACTTGGTATCAATTTTTTATACTGTTCTCTATAGGGGTTAAAATTTACACCTCCATGAAAAAAGACTTCTAAATTAGGCCATACCTGTAAAATATTTTCTTTCCCAGTTTTTTCTAAAACCTTGTTTAACAAAACCAACATCCAGGATGGCACACCTGCCAAACTTGTAATATTTTCATTAATTGTTTCTTCTAACACCGCCTCCATTTTGGTTTCCCACTCACCCATTAAAGAAGTTTTTAAGCTTGGCGCACTACTAAAATCAGCCCAAAATGGCATATTTTCTATAAGAATTGCCGACAGGTCACCAAAAAAAGTTTCATTATCTTCATATACTGTACTACTTCCGCCTAAACGCAAAGCCTTTCCTTTAAACATTTCGGTATTTTCATTATTGGTGATATATAAACACAACATATCTTTACCTGCTTTGATATGACAATCTTCCAAAGATTCATCACTTACAGGAGCAAATTTACTTTTTGCATTTGTAGTCCCACTAGATTTTGCAAACCATTTAATTTTTGAAGGCCAAAAGATATTTTGTTCTCCTTTACGTGCCCTTTCTATCATAGGTTCAATAGATTCATACTTTTGAATTGGAATTCTAGCAACAAAAGAATCATAATTTTGTATGGTTGCAAAATTATATTTTTTACCTATTTCAGTATATCTTGCAGCAGATAATAAATCGTATAAAACCTCATTTTGCACATCAACAGGGTTATCGATAAATAGATCTATTTGATATATACGTTTTTTTAATATCCACGAAAGTACAGTATGAAATAATGGAATTTGCATTGAGGTTTGAACAGTTTTTGTTTTATCTTTAGCCCATAAATATACATTTTTTTATTTTTATTTTTAAATTCAATTTTAACAAATATTAATTTTTTAAACATTATGGCCAAAGTTGGAATTATCATGGGAAGTGATTCGGATCTGCCAATTATGAAAGAAGCTATAGATATATTAAAAAGCTTTGATATTCAAACTGAAGTAGATATTGTTTCGGCCCACCGAACCCCAGAAAAACTATTTGATTATGCAAAAAATGCTCACTTAGGTGGAATTAATGTGATTATAGCAGGTGCTGGTGGTGCAGCACATTTACCCGGTATGGTTGCATCTATGAGTCCGTTACCCGTAATTGGGGTTCCTGTTAAATCAAGAAATTCTATTGATGGCTGGGATTCTGTTTTATCAATTTTACAAATGCCCGGCGGAGTTCCTGTTGCAACAGTAGCTCTGGATGGTGCTAAAAATGCCGGAATTTTAGCAGCTCAAATTATTGGTCAAGCTGATGAAAAAGTGCAACAAAAAGTTATTGATTTTAAAAATAAATTAAAACATAAAGTTATTATTGCTGCTGAGAAATTAAAAAAGTAGATTAATTCAGAATCAAGTCTTACCCAAAAGTCAAATTCGAAACCCTTTAAAAGTTTAAGTACAGACCTTTTTATAAGAATTGATATATATCGCAATTAAAAAAAATTATTAATGAATAACCCATTATTACAAGAATTCAATACCAAATATACAACTGCACCTTTTTCAAAAATTAAAAATCATCATTTTGAGTCTGCTTTTATTGAAGGGATCAAATTGGCTAAGGTAAAAATTGATTTGATCGTAAATAATCAAGAAGAACCTACATTTGAAAACATACTGGAAGCATTAGAATTTTCCGGTCAGAAACTTGATAGGATCTCAAGTGTTTTTTTTAATATCAATTCCGCAGAAACCAATGATGAAATTCAAAAAATTGCACAAATAGTCTCACCTCTTCTAACTGCATTTTCAAATGATATTTTATTAAACAAAAAACTTTTTCAAAAAGTAAAATTTGTATTTGATAAAAGAAAATCTATTTCACTAAACCCTGAACAACAAATGCTCTTAGAGAAAAAGTATAAGAGTTTTGTTAGAAATGGTGCAAATTTAAATGATAAGGATAAAGAAATATTAAGAGAAATTGATAAAAATCTCGCTAGATTAAGTCTGCAATTTGGTGAGAATATTTTGGCAGAAACCAATGCATTTGAACTTATAATTACCGATAAAAAGCAGCTAAAAGGTTTACCTGAAGGTTCTGTTGAAGCGGCTAAAATGTCAGCCAAAGAAAAAGGTAAACAGGGTTGTTTATTTACATTAGATTATCCGAGTTATATTCCTTTTATAACTTATATCGATGAGAGAAAATTAAGAGAGAAAATGTTAAAAGCTTTTAGCGCTAAAGGCTTCCAAGATAATAAAAACAATAATCAAAAAATTGTACTTGAAATTGTTAAACTCCGCTATCAACGCGCTAAATTATTGGGTTATAAAAACCATGCTTATTTTGTTTTAGAAGAAAGAATGGCAGAAACTCCTGAAAAAGTAAATGCTTTCTTAAATGAACTAATGGAAAAAGCAAAACCTGCTGCTAAAAAAGATTTTAAAAAAGTTAAAGTTTTTGCTAAAAAAGATTGTATCGGAAAAATACAAAAATGGGATAGTGATTATTATTCTGAAAAATTAAAAAAAGAACTCTTTGATCTGGATGAAGAACAGCTAAAACCATATTTTAAACTTGAAAATGTAATTGATGGTGTTTTTACTATCGCAGGCAAATTGTATGATCTCAAATTTGAAGAAATTTTTGATATTGACAAATATCACAAAGATGTTAAAACTTACAAAGTAACTGATAATAATGATAAATTTATCGCTGTTTTTTATGCTGATTTCTTTCCCCGAAAGGGAAAAAGAAATGGTGCCTGGATGACCTCTTATAAAGATCAGTGGATACAAGATAAAGAAAATTCAAGACCACACATTTCTATAGTTTGTAATTTCACAAAACCAACTAAAACAAAACCTTCTCTACTAACTTTTAATGAAGTAACAACCTTATTTCATGAATTTGGGCATGCTTTACACGGCATGTTGGCTAATACTACTTATCCAAGTTTATCGGGTACACATGTTTATTGGGACTTTGTTGAATTACCCAGTCAGGTTTTTGAAAACTGGTGTTATGAAAAGGATGCTTTAGATCTATTTGCTAAACACTACAAAACCGGTAAAATAATTCCATCCGATATGGTTCAAAAAATTAAAGATTCTTCTAACTTTTTAGAAGGAATGGCAACTTTACGACAATTGAGTTTTGGATTGTTGGATATGGGTTGGCATGCTGGTAAGTCGCCAGAAACAATAAAGAATGTGAAAGACTTTGAACTCAAGGCTTTTGCCGATACTCAATTATTTCCAGATATTGCAGAAAATTGTATGAGCACTGCATTTTCACATATCTTTCAAGGAGGCTATTCATCAGGTTATTACAGCTATAAATGGGCAGAAGTTTTAGATGCTGATGCATTTGAAACTTTTAAAAAAAATGGTATTTTTGACAAAGAAACCGCAACAAAATTTAAAGAAAATATACTTAGTAAAGGTGGTACAGAAAAACCCATGGAGCTCTATAAAAAATTTAGAGGAAAAGAACCCAATGTTGATGCTCTGTTAAAAAGAGCCGGACTTTTAAAATAAAATTCACAGTAAAAATAAATCTTATGAAAAATCTCTTTACATTTTTAACAATCTT
>DAOUPQ010000115.1 GCA_030626085.1 Flavobacteriia bacterium | reverse complement strand
ACTTTTGGTTTTAATTCGTTAAATTCATGACGATCACCTTGCGGTGTTGCACCAGAGATAATTAAAGGTGTACGGGCATCATCTACTAAAACAGAGTCAACTTCATCAATAATAGTGTAATTATGAGGACGTTGAACAAGATCCTCAGGTGTATGTGCCATATTATCACGAAGGTAATCAAATCCAAATTCGTTGTTAGTGCCATAGGTAATATCAGCATTATATGCTTTTCTTCGTTCAACTGAGTTGGGTTGATGATTGTCAATACAGTCAATTGATAGTCCGTGAAATTCGAATATCGGACCCATCCAGGCAGCATCACGTTTGGCTAAATAGTCATTTACTGTAACAACATGAACACCTTTTCCCGGCAAGGCATTTAAATACAATGGAAGCGTTGCTACCAAAGTTTTACCTTCACCAGTCATCATTTCAGCAATTTTTCCTTGATGTAAAACAGAAGCGCCAATTAATTGAACATCATAAGGTATCATATCCCAAATAATTGGTTTACCGGCGGCATCCCATGAATTATCCCAGATTGCATATTCACCATCTAAATTTACATTGGGTCTTATGCCTGAAAGCTCACGATCAAATGATGTAGCCAAAACTTTTAATTGTTTGTTATTTTTAAAACGTTTTTCAGTTTCTTTAACTACGGCAAATGCTTCGGCTTGGATTTCATTTAATATCTTTTCGGTAGTTTGATAAGATTCGTTTTCAAGATTATCAATTTCACTATAGATATCTTCTTTACGGTCTATGTTTGCGGTTTCAGTTTCTTTTTTTAATTGTGCAATTTTATCATCAAATTCTATAACAGCTTCATTTATTTTTTGTTTAAAAAAGCTAGTCTTTTCACGAAGCTGGTCAATAGTAAGTGATTCCATTTCTTTATCAAATGCTTTTACATTTTCTACTATTGGTTGCAGGTTTTTTAAGTCTTTTTTCTTTTTATCTCCAACAAAGACTTTTAATACTGAATTAAGTAAACTCATTTTAAATATTTTTAAAAATTAATTTGATAAAATAGATAAATCGGTTTTATCAAATGAGGAGTACTATAAATTTGTTCAAAATTAAGCAAAAAAAAAGCCTCATAGGAGACTTTTAATTGTTTAATATTCATCTTCGTTCCAAAGAAAATCCTCATCAGTAGGATAATCGGGCCAAATTTCCTGAATAATTTCATAAACTTCTCCTTCATCTTCAATAGCTTGTAAATTTTCAACTACTTCTAAAGGTGCTCCTGTTCGAATTGCGTAATCAATCAATTCGTCTTTTGTTGCTGGCCAAGGCGCATCACTTAAATATGATGCTAATTCTAAAGTCCAATACATAGGGTTAATTATTTTTTGCAAAAATAAATTTATTATGCAAAAAACCAAGCTTTTTAGATGATTTTTTTAATAATCTGAATTTGAGCTAAGATTTATATTACAGAAAGTCAATAGTGCACTAGATTTGATATTGAAAATCAGGTAGTAATAACGGGTTATTACAAGTTAGTTTTAGTTCAAAGATGGTGTGCTATTGGCTTTACTACTTGCAGATTTCGATATTTAACCCATATACTTTATTAAATCCCGTTGCATTATTCCGATAGTGCTACAAAAATTAGACTCGTCTATGTGCTAATTATCTGAAATTGTGGGCAAAATTTAGTTCGAACACAAGTTAAAAGGTAATTTTCATTAATTTAAAGAACGTGTCTTTTTACTTATTTTATTTTGAAATCCACTGAATTTCTTCAGTCTTATTATCTTTTGTCAACTTCCGTGCCAACACAAATAAGTAATCAGAAAGACGATTTACATAGATTAAGATATTTTTGTTAACTGGCTCAATATGATGCAATTGAACGATTATTCTTTCAGCTCTTCTACAAACACTTCTAGCGATGTGACAAAATGACGCAGTTGTATGTCCGCCGGGTAATATGAAATGGGTCATTTTGGGTAGTATTTTAATCATTTTATCAATTTCATTTTCTAAAAATTCGACATCATTATCAGAAACGCTTGAAATTTTTAATCTGTTAAGTCCCGATTTTAATTTTTCTTTATCTAAAGGAGTTGCTAACATGGCACCTAAAGTAAATAGATTATTTTGAATTTTTATTAATGAATTAAAGGTTTTTTGATCAATTTTTTGATCTCGGATCAATCCGATATACGAATTTAATTCATCAACAGTACCGTAGGCTTCAATTCGGATATTGTATTTATCTACACGAGTACCTCCAAAAAGAGAAGTTTTACCTTGATCACCGGTTTTTGTATAAATTTTCATGGAATATTTTTAATTATATTAAACTTTAATATTAAAATGTTGTTTGGGTTGTTCTTTTCTAAAGAAAATAATTCCCCAATGGAATAAATCAATGCTTACGGTTACTTTTTTATGATCTTTGATCTGTTCCCAGGCTTCTTCCATATCTTTATTCCAATGAATATCATCAAAAATAAATATTGAATTGTTATGAACAGTAGATAAGCATTGTTTAAAATATTGCAATGTTGCTTTTTTGGTATGATTTCCATCAAAATAGATCAAATCAAATTGTTGATCCTGAGTGGCTTGTTGTAAAGTGTCTTTAAAATCACCTACTTTAATATTAATATTTTGAAGGTTAAAATCATCAAACTGATTTTGTGCAATTTGTGCAGTTTGCGGACAACCTTCAAGGGTAAATATTTTTGCTTTTGAATTTCCAATACTTAAGCATGAAGTTCCGAGACCAAGAGATGTACCTATTTCTAAAATCTTTTGAGGTTTAAAATACTGAATAATCTTTAATAGTAATTTGGCTTTTTTATTGGTGATTCCTGCATTTTTTGCTATTGCAGAGATTTCTCTAAGATCACTTTTAAAAACTCTTGAGCCTGCACCAAAATCAGTAATATAAATTGATTTTTTGTTATTTAATAATGATTTTTGAAAATCTTTAAATTTTAAAAATTGATCTGATATATTTTTATTATTTTTCTTAAAACAATTTGTTGTTAGTTGATAAACAAATGGTGAATGGATACCATGTAGGTTAACGGAAAGATGTAGAAACTTAAAATATGATAAAATTTGATAGAGCACAACGGGTATTTAATATGCGAAAATAGCAGAAAAAATATTGTTGTAAACAATTTAAAAATTATATTTGCGCTTAAAGAAAAAAAAATAGTATGCGTAAAGTCTTTTTACTGTTATTTTTAATGGCAATGATCACTTCTTGTATTCCAAATAAGGATTTAATTTACTTTCAAGGAGAACCTGTTTCTAAAGATTCAATTTATAAATTGCAAAATGAACCCTATCGTTTGCAAATAGGTGATATATTGTATATTGACATTAAATCTGCTGATCCTGAATTGGTACAGCTTTTTAAAAATACTGAATCAGGAGGTAATAATGCAGCTAGAATTAACGAAGAACAAATATATTTTACAGGTTATACAATTAATAGACAAGGAGTTATTAGAATTCCTTATGTTGAAGAATTAAATGTTTTAGGATATACAACAAGTGAGGTGAGAGAAAAAATTCAAAAGGAGTTAGAAAATTACTTTATAAATAAAGATGATATTTTTATAACGGTAAAATTAGCCGGTATAAGGGTTACAATTTTAGGGGAAATTAATAGTCCTGGGACTTTAATCATCTATAAAAATCATATAAATATCATAGAGGCTATTGCAAATGCAGGTGATATTCCGGTTACCGGTAACAGAAAAAATGTTTCTGTTTTTAGAAAAAATATTGATGGTACAAAAAGATATACTATTGATCTGACCGATATTTCAACTTTTGATTCTAATAATTTTCATATTGAATCAAATGATATCGTTTATATTGAACCGTTAAAACAAAAATCATGGGGAACCGGAGTAACCGGTATGCAATCTTTAACGGCTATCGTTACGGTCTTAACATTGCTAACAACTACGTTATTGTTGATACAAACATTTAAGTAAACTTGATGAATCAAAACAATAAAATTGACATAAACGAACTGAATACGTTTGATATAAAAGAGTATTTTTTTAAGATAGTTGATCATTGGAAACTATTTGTAGCTACTATTTTAATTGGATTACTCGTTGCCAATATTGTTAATCGTCGTACTCAAAAAGTATATAATTTAAAAAGTATTATTACAGTTAGTGATGAACAAAATCCTTTGTTTTCAAGTAGCACAAATATTGCGTTTAATTGGGGTGGTCCGAGTGATAAAGTAGAAACAATCATTACCATTTTACAATCACGAACACATAATGAAAAAGTAGTTAAAAACTTAAAATATCATATTGATTATTTAAGAGAAGGGAGATATAGGAAAGAAGATATTTATGGTAAAAGTCCTTTTAAAGTTAATCTTGATACTTCAAGTTATCAGTTGCGGGGAACAATTATACAATTAGATTTTTTAGAAAATAATCAAGTAGAAGTTTCAGTTGAGTTTGATGAAGATGAATACAAATTAATAAATTATAATTTAGAGAAATCTAAAACTTATTTACCGGAATCAGAAGAATATAAACAAACCTTCAATATTGGAGAATATGTTGTATCACCTTTCTTTAAATTTATTGTTGAAAAAGAGAATGTATTAAGTAATTTATCAGATAAAACTTATTTTGTAAAGTTTAATAATTTTAATGGAATTGTAAATAAGTATAAAAAAATTGATGTTTCAACCTTAAAAAAAGGGACATCACTAATAGAGATTGGGCTAAAAGGGGCCAATAAAAAGAAAATTGAAGATTATATCAATACCACTGTAGAGGTTTTAGATATTGATCAAAAAGCGCAAAAAATTCAATATGCAATTAAAACCAAACAATATATAGACACCTTATTTGATGTAGAATCGAATAATTTAAAGAATATTGAAACGGATCTGGGTTCTTTTAAACAGCGCAATAATATTTATGATCTTTCGGCTGAAGGGGCATCTTTACTTGGAGAAGTAACGATTTTAGATAATGAATCTCAAGTTGTTAAAAATAAACTGGATTACTATAATAATTTAGAGAATTACATTAAAAGTCGAGATCAATATGATGAAAATATTCCTGCTCCGGCTTTGGTGAATATTGAAGATCCTAATCTTGTAAACAGTGTTAATACTTTAATTACACTTTCAAAAGCAAGACAAAATCTAGAATTAACGGTCAAGCCATCATATCCGGGGCTAAAAAAAATTAATGAACAGATCACTGTTGAGCGTGAAGTATTATTGGAGCACATTTCCTCATTAAAATATACAACAAAAAACAGTCTTAATAACATCAATAAACAACTAGCAAAAAACAATTCTAAATTAAAAAGACTTTCTCCCAAAGAACAGCAATTATTAAATTTTCAACGAAAATATAATATTACCGAAGCCAATTACGATTATTTAAAACAAAAAAGTTATGAAGCCGGAACAGCTATTGCAGCTAATGTATCTGATATTAAGATTTTAGATAAGGCGAAAGATACGGGGCAATCACCAATATCACCTAAAACTAAATTTAATTATTTAATAGGATTGATGTTAGGCACCATTTTACCTTTATTATTTATTGTGACTAAAGAAGTATTGGATAATAAAATAAGTACGGTAGAGGAAATTGAAAAAATGTATAAAATACCTGTTTTAGGTGTATTGGGTAGAAACAATTATGAAAACAGATTGGTTGTATTTAATCGCCCTAATTCTACAATTGCTGAGTCTTTTAGAGCATTAAGATCGAATATTCAATTTTTATTTAAGCGAGAAAGTAAGAGTAAGATTATTGTGATCACTTCTTCCGTTAGTAAAGAAGGTAAAACCATGGCAGCAATTAATTTAGCTTCTGTTTTTGCGATGAGCGGTAAAAAAACAGTATTGATAGGTTTTGATTTGAGAAAACCTAAAATGCATGAAGAATTTGATTATGATAATGCAATAGGAGTTGTAAATTATTTAATTGGTGAAAAGAATTTAGATGATATTGTTGTAAAATCTCCTGTTGAAAATATGGATTTTATTACTTCAGGACCTGTTCCTCCAAATCCTTCAGAAATGATTTTAAGCGAAGCTACAGATGAGTTGT
>DAOUPQ010000030.1 GCA_030626085.1 Flavobacteriia bacterium | reverse complement strand
TCAAAAGAATTCCCCGACGCTTGCGTCGGTGGTCAAGAGGAAAGTTTGAAAACCTAAGGTTTTCGTAAAATTTAAAATAAATTCTTTCCGCTTGATACCTCGTACCCTTGGGTCGAGGTAGTTCATTTATTTAATATTTTTTTAATTTTTAACAAAGGCTTAAGAGATTTAATAACAAACGATTTTTATATTTGAAAAACCAAAATAACCAAATGATAAAACTTGAAAAACTTCATAAATCGTATCCCATAGGAAAGGATTCTCTACATGTATTAAAGGGATTAGATCTTCATATAAAAGAAGGTGAATTTGTATCGATTATGGGATCATCAGGTTCCGGAAAATCTACATTACTAAATATTATAGGATTATTAGATACTCATGATGAGGGTAATTATTATCTAAACAATCAATTAATTGAAAATCTTGATGAGAAAAAAGCGGCAATTTTGCGTAATAAATTTTTAGGATTTGTATTTCAATCTTTTAATTTGATCACCTATAAAAATGCACTTGAAAATGTAGCACTTCCTTTGTATTATAAAGGTGTTAAAAGAAAAGAAAGACAAAGGATAGCTTTAAAATATTTAGAAAAAGTTGGTCTAAAAGATAGAGCCGACCATTTGCCGAATGAACTTTCAGGAGGTGAAAAACAAAGAGTTGCTGTAGCTAGAGCTTTGGTTACCCAACCAAAATTAATTTTAGCTGATGAGCCTACCGGAGCGTTAGATTCGGTTACTTCAGAACAAATAATGGAATTATTAAGTGATATCCATGATGAAGGTATGACGATTTTGGTGATTACACATGAGGAAGATATTGCCGAACAAACCGATAGAATTATTCGCTTAAAAGATGGTATCATTATGAGTGATGAAAGAAAACCTAAAATTGTAAAAGCAAAAGTATAATCAAATGTTTGATTTAGATCGTTGGATAGAAATGTTCCAAACCCTAAATAAGAATAAATTAAGAACTATTCTTTCTGGGTTTACTAGAGCATTTGCAATATTGCTATTTACACTTTTGTTTGGAATAGGAAATGGTTTAAAGCACACTTTTGAAAAACAGTTTGCAGGCGATGCTCAAAATTCAGTTTATATTAGATCAGGTAGAACGACCAAGCCTTATAAAGGATTACAAAGTGGTAGAAAGATCCAATTTAAAAATGATGATACAAAGTTTATCAATGAAAAGTTTGAAGATGATATCCAATTCTTTAGTCCAAATATTGAAAGATATAATGTTCAGGCAGTTTATAAAGGAGAACAGAATAGATATACTGTAAGAGGAGTTTATCCTGATTATCAGCCATTAGAATCATCAGAAATTATTGATGGTAGATTTTTAAGTGTCTTAGATATCCAAAAAAGAGCAAAGGTTATTGCTGTTGGGAGATTGGTGGAAAAAGATCTTTTTGGTGAATTGAGTGCTATGGGTAAAAATATAAATTTAGATGGTATTTCGTATAAAGTTGTAGGTGTTTTTAGTGATCCTGGTGGTGATAACGATGAACGATATATTTATACACCTTTTACAACGGCTCAAGGAATGTATCGTGATAATGACGAGTTGGATAGGTTTGGATTAACCTATAATCCTAAATTAAGTGTCGATCAAGCATTAGCATTTACCAGAACACTTACTAAAATGCTAAAGGAAAAACACAATATTGATCCACGGGATCAGGGAGCACTGAGAGTCCAAAATTACGCTGAAGGAGCAAAGGGTGTACAGCAATTTATGATGGTACTTAATGTTATAATTCTATTTATAGGTATAGGTACTTTGATAGCAGGAATTATTGGAATTAGTAATATTATGGTTTATATAGTTAAAGAACGTACCAAAGAGTTGGGTATTAGAAAAGCTATTGGAGCAACCCCAAAATCAATCATAGGCATGATCATGTTAGAATCAATTTTTGTAACAGCTATTGCCGGTTATTCTGGTTTAATGATTGGTATTTTTGTATTAAATTCCATTGGAGATAAATTAGAAGATTTCTTTATCATAAATCCAAGTGTTGAAACCTATGTTGTTGTTGGGGCAACCATAGTTTTAGTGATTGCAGGTACAATTGCAGGTTATATTCCTGCGAAAAGAGCTGCACGAATAAAACCAATTGTTGCATTAAACGATGAATAGTAAAGAATTGAACAATAGATAATAAAATATGAAATTTTTATTTGATCAAGATACATGGCAGGAGATTTACGGAAGTATTCGTAAAAATAAATTGCGTACTGCTATTACGATTATTGGCGTAATGTGGGGTATTTTTTTATTGGTTGTTTTATTGGGAGCTGCAAGAGGGATGGAGAATAATTTTAATAAATTATTTGGAAACTTTGCTACCAATAGTGTTTTTGTATGGGCACAATCAACAAGTAAACCATTTAAAGGTTTCCAGGAAGGAAAAAGAGTAACACTTAAGATGTCAGATCTTGATAAGATAAAAAGTGAAATAGATGGTTTAGAATTTGTAGTGCCAAGACATCAAACACAGGGTTTAGCTACAAATAATTTTAAATCTGGAACATTTGGTATTTATGGAGATTATCCTGAATTGGATAAAGTTGAGAAAAAGGATTTGGTTTATGGAAGATTTATCAATCATAATGACATAAAGGAAAAGAAAAAAGTATGTGTTATAGAAAATGAAATTTATAAGCAGCTTTTTGATAAAGATGAATATCCTATAGAACAGTATATCAAGATCAATAATATAAACTACAAAGTTGTGGGCTTATACAAAGAGGGGCAGGTTAAAATGGGAGGACCTCAAGGTGCAATTCATATACCTTTTACTACTTATCAGCAAGTTTACAATACAGGAGATACTATGGGATGGATGATGATTACCGGACAACCCGAGTTTGATATATCTCAAATAGAAGCCGATGTTAAGCTATTACTAAAAAACATCCATAAAGTACACCCAAAGGATAATAGAGCATTTGGTAGCTTTAATTTGGGAAAAGAAATAGATAAAGTAACCGGATTTTTAAAAGGTATGCAGTTTTTGACCTGGTTTGTTGGTATTGCCACTTTAATTGCAGGAGTATTTGCAATAGGTAATATATTATTAATAACAGTGAAAGAGAGAACAAATGAAATTGGAATAAGACGTGCATTAGGAGCAAAACCTTGGGAGATAAAACGTCAAATTATTTTAGAATCAGTTTTTTTAACAAGTATAGCTGGAGCTTTAGGAATTATTTTTGGAGGAATTGTATTGATGATTATTGATACAACCATAGGTAAAGGTGATGATGCGGTTTTAACCAATCCAACAGTTGATATTCCTGTTATAATAATTGCTGCCGTTACTTTGGTAATTTTAGGTACTCTTATTGGCTTGATTCCTGCTCAAACAGCAGTTAGTATTAAGCCGATAGATGCTTTAAGAGATGAATAATTAATAATCAAACAGAATAAAATAGATCATAATGAAAAAAACTTTAATATTTGGCGGAATTGCCATAGCATTAATAGCTGTATTAATTTGGTTTGGCAAGAAAAATAATAAATCGGCTATATCTTATGAGACAGAAAAACCATTTAAGACAAATATTGTTAGAAAAACTGTAGCCACGGGAAAAGTAATACCTTTAGAAGAGGTCGAGATTAAACCTCAAATATCAGGTATTATTGATGAAATATTTATTGAAGAAGGAGCTGAAGTTAAAAAAGGTGATTTACTTGCTAAAGTGAGGGTTGTGCCTAATGAGCAAGCATTAACAAATGCCAGAGGCAGAATAAATAAAATGAAATTACAAGTAGATAATGCCAAAATAATCTATAATCGAAATAAAAAATTATATGACAGTGGTGTAATTTCACGAAAGGATTTTGAGACTATCGAATTGAATTACAATCAGGCTAAGCAAGATCTTATCAATGCACAAAATGATTACCAGATTATAAAAAAAGGGTCATCAAGTTCTTCTGGTTTGGCAAATACAAATATTAGAGCAACTATTTCAGGTATGATATTGGAAATTCCTGTAAAAGAAGGATATCAGGTTATTCAAAGTAATAATTTTAACGCAGGTACCACTATCGCTTCAATTGCAGATATGAGCAAAATGATTTTTGAAGGAAAAGTTGATGAAGCAGAAGTTGGTAAATTAAAAGATGGTATTGATATTGAAGTCGCACTTGGCGCTATAGATGGTAAAAAGTTTCCGGCTAGATTAACATTTATTGCACCAAAAGGAACAGAAGAAAGTGGTGCAGTACAATTTAAGATCAAAGCTGATATTACTTTAGATAAGAGTTATTTTATAAGAGCCGGTTATAGTGCTAATGCTGATATTGTTTTAGAAAAAAAGGATAGTGTTTTATCAATTAAAGAATCCTTATTACAGTTTGATAAAAAAGAAGATAAACCTTATGTTGAAGTGAAGATAGGTGATCAGGAATTTGAAAGAAGAGATATAAAACTAGGTATTTCTGATGGTATCAATGTAGAGATCGACTCAGGTTTAACAGCTGATGATGAAATTAAAATTTGGAATAAGGTGAAAGGGAAAAAGAAAGATAAAGAAGATGAAGAAGATGAATAAGAATTATTAACCTAAAATATTGTTAAAAAGCCCGTAATCAGGGCTTTTTTTTATTTGTAATAATTAATGGAAACTAAACATATTCTTTTTAGTAATTTTATATCATGGATAAAAAGAAGCTTTTTTTTATTGCACTTATTCCGCATCTTTCATTAAGAAAAGAGATTAAATTATTGAAAGAGGAAATGAAATTGAATTTTAATGCTCATCATGCTTTAAAATCACCTGCCCATGTTACTTTACAAATGCCTTTTAGGAAAATTGAGGAAAATGAAAGTCAGATGATCATTCAATTGAAAAACTTTGCAGCCAAACAAAATAAATTTAATATTGATCTGTTAGATTTTGGTTGCTTTTCGCCTAGAGTTATTTTTATTAATATTGTTGATCACAAACCAATAATAAATCTTCATAAAAAGCTTAATAGTTTGTTAATAAACCAATTAGAATTTAATAAAATAGAGATCAATCAAAATATTTATCCACATTTAACCATTGCAACACGTGATTTGAACAAAGAGATGTTTCATAAGGTCTGGTCAAATTATAAAGAAAAAAAGTTTGAAAATTCTTTTAAAGTTAATAGTATATTTTTGCTAAAACACAATGGTAAACATTGGGATATTCATAAGGAGTTTCCTTTTGATGACTAAAATTTTTGGCATTAAAATTGTTAAGTATTCAATGATTTCTAAATTCTACTTTTATGAAAAATTTGATGATAATTATTGTTTTTTCATTATTAATTTACAGTTGTACAAGTTCTCAAAGTACAAGTTCAAATAATGATCTGGTTAAAAATAACAATACAACAGAAAGAGAAAATAAAACAAGTCAGGATACGATAAGAATAGCCAACGACGAATTAGAATATGAAATTATTATCATAGAAATTGGATTTGATTCATGGCTGGTTACTCAAAAACCCATAAATTATTATTCGCAACACACTTTAGAATTTAAAAACAATGTGTATGTTATCGAATGGAATCAACGTGTTTTACAACCCAGTATTTACAATTCTAATTTATACGAACAACGCATTGATTATGATCCTACAGTAGATTATGGAATGGAAGTAAACTATAAATTGTATATGTATTTTGAATATTTTCAACAAAAATATCATCAAAATCTTCGATAAAACATTTTATTTTTAGAGCCAATAAAAATTATACAGAGCAAAGATTATGATATCTTTAGATTAATAAGGATTGAAAAGCTTTTATTGATATCGGTTTCTTTAACAACCAGAGTAATTTCATGTGTTGTAGAAATGATTTCTTGTACCGGAATATTGGTCCGGGCAAATTGTTTTAAAATAAAATAATATAAAAAACCGCTTATTTAAGCGGCTTTTGTTGGTTTCTAAATATCTTCGAAATTGATATCTGTAAAACTTTCAGGAGAAGATTTTTCAACTTCTTCACTATTGGTATGTACTTCATCTGGTTTGTGAAAATCTTTTTGATGACGTTCTGATATTACTTCTTGTCCTTTTTCATTAATGATAAAATCAGTTGATTTGTCTAACATTTCTCTAAAAGTATCAAAATCTTCTTTGTATAAATAAATTTTGTGTTTTTTGTAATGAAATGACCCGTCTTCATGAGTAAATTTTTTACTCTCAGTAATAGTTAAATAATAATCACCGGCTTTTGTTTCTCTCACGTCAAAAAAGTATGTTCTACGACCTGCTCTCAAAACCTGAGAAAAAATCTCTTCTTGTTCAATATAACCTTTGTCACTCATAATATCTTTTCTTTAAATTGTAATTTATATTAAGTATAATAATGACAAATCTATAAAAATTAACCAAGTATGCAACATTTTTTTTATTTGTTTATTTTCACTTATTAACTTATGTCAGTTTGCTCTTCAAGTTGTTGATTATAAATGTTTTGGTAGTATCCTTTTTGAGATCTTAATTCATCATGTGTACCTCTTTGAACAATCTTTCCTTGATCTATAACAATTATTTTATCGGCATTTTTAACAGAAGATGTTCGATGACTAACAATAATAGTTGTTTTACCGATACTCTCTTTTTGTAAATTTTTTAAGATGATTTCTTCCGTTTCTGTATCAACAGCTGATAAACAATCATCAAAAATTAATATTTTAGGTTGAGAGATTATCGCTCTGGCGATTGATACTCTTTGCTTTTGTCCTCCGGATAATGTCACACCTCTTTCACCAACCAAGGTGTCATATTTTTTATTGAATGAAACAATATTATGATGGATATAAGCATCCTTAGCTGCTTTGATAATCTCATCATTGGTAGCATTTTCATAACCAATTTTAATGTTATTTTTAATTGTATCAGAAAATAAAAAAGCAACCTGTGGAACAAAACCTATACTATCTCTTAATGAAAACATATTTACGTTTCTTATGGGGATATTATCGATTAATACTTCACCTGAATCTGTATCATACATTCGGGCAATTAAATTAACTATGGTTGATTTGCCTGAACCGGTTTTCCCTAAAATTGCTAAGGTTTTCCCTTGTTTAATTGAGAAACTAATATCTTTTAAGGCTGTGATTTCTGTATCATTATAAGTAAAACTCACATTTTTAAATTCTATATCACCGTGAATTTTAGTAGGTTTAGATTGTTCGTTTTCAATATTTGGAACTTCTTCTAAAAATTCATTAATTCGTC
Organism: Flavobacteriia bacterium; assembly: GCA_030626085.1. Classification (GTDB taxonomy): domain Bacteria; phylum Bacteroidota; class Bacteroidia; order Flavobacteriales; family Flavobacteriaceae; genus Namhaeicola. The sequence goes on along the minus strand of DAOUPQ010000030.1, from coordinate 6,252 downwards.
TTTGAGAAACTTCAGCTTGTTGAACTATTGAAGTTACCCATCCCACAACCGCCACAGGCCAGGTTAACATATTGATATAGATTATAAATTCGGCTATATAGCCAATATTTTTAATTTCACCATTGATATATTGCATACCACCAATATAAATTACAATAAGATTACTAATGCCTATCAACAGGATCATTAACGGAAAAAATAAAGCTTGTGCTTTGTACAGATCGATATTTTTTTGCTTACTAATAGTGGCTAGATTGTCAAAGTCAATGGCAGTTTGTTTTTCAATACTATATGCTTTAACAACATTTATACCTGAAAAAAACTCTTGAGAGAAAGTTGTTAATTTTGATAGATATTGCTGTACTACAGCACTCCTTTCGTTGATAACCCTACTTAAATAATAAATTGAAATTGATAAAATTGGAAAAGGTAATAAAGTGTACAAAGTAAGTTTAGCATCAATATTGATCATTTTTGTAAAGGCAATCACAAATAAAACCAGCATATTCATTGAATACATAATGACAGGTCCAAAATACATCCTTACTTTTCCAACATCTTCACTTATTCTGTTCATCAAATCACCAGTACGATTTTTTTTATAAAAACTTAATGAAAGTCGTTGGTAATGTTGGTAAATTTCATTTTTTAGATCAAATTCAATCAAACGAGACATTACAATAAGCATTTGACGCATTAAAAAAGTAAAAAAACCGGAAAGAATTGCAGCACCGATTATAAAGGAAATATTTATTAAAAGCTGGTGTTTAACTGTATCTATATCATTGACTAGGTTTTTGTTATAATCTTCAACAATGTTAAGTGATTCTCTAATAAATTGTGGTATTTGTAAAACAAATATTTTCGAAAGAACGGTAATTAAGAGACCTATAATTAACCGGAATCGATATTTATAAAAGTATTTGTTTAAGTATTTAAGGGCTCTCATTAAAGAAAAACAAAGTTTTGATTTTTTTGACGAAGATACGGGTTTATATGAATATTTTTAAATTTCAAATTTAAAACCTAATTTTTTTAAAAAAAGATTAAATTTGTAAATATTTTAAAAATAAATTCATTTACGATCTTTTTAATTATGGTGAATAGACGACATATTCGAATTAAGGTAATGCAATCCATTTATGCCATGCATCAATCAAAAAGCGATGATCTAACCAGAGAAGAAAATTTTTTAAACCTAAGTGTCAAAAAAACATTAGAGCTTTATGTTTTACAATTATTATTGATGGTTGAAGTTAAAAACATGGCAAATGAACACATTGAGATTAAAAAGAAAAAGTTTTTAGCAACTTCAGATGATAAGAAGCCCAGTTTTAAATTTATAAATAATAGCGTAATTAAAGCGATTGAGCAAAGTACTGCCATTCAAAATTATGCAAAAGATAAAAAATTAAACAACTGGAAAGAAGATAGAGAATATGTCAGGGTAATTTTAGATAAACTTGAGGGTAATAAAATTTATGAAGATTATTTAAAATCAAAAACAAATTCATTTGAAGAGGATAAAGAATTTTTTTTAAAGGCTTTTAAAGAAGTTTTTGCCCCAAATGATAAGCTTTTTGATTATTATGAAAGTTTGAATTTGAATTGGCTTGATGATCTGCCATTTATTAATACAATGATTATTAAAACAATAAAAAATTTAAAACCCATTCAATTCATAAATTTCAATAATTTAGAAATTAAAGAAGACGATCGGGAATTTATGTTGGATATTTTTCGAAAAACAGTTTTACATAGTACTGATTTTGATGCAGATATTGATAGTAAAACACCCAATTGGGATAACGAGAGAATTGCTGAAGTTGATATGATCTTGATTAAGATGGCATTGACCGAATTTATGTATTTCCCATCAATTCCTACTAAAGTAACTATTAATGAATACATAGAAATTTCAAAAGATTATTCCACTCAAAAAAGCAGCTTTTTTATCAACGGTGTTTTAGATAAATTACTTAAAGTATATCAACAAGATAAAAGGTTGAATAAAATTGGAAGAGGATTGTTATAATTTTTTATATTTGGCAACGATAAATTTAAGCATATGAAACGAATAATATTTTTAGTAACTCTGTTTTTAGTTGTAACATTATTTTCTTGTAATAATGATCCTACAGCAAAAATCAACAAAGACAATCTTGAAATAGCAAAGAAAAGAGATCATGAAATAAAATATGATAGTCCGGTTATGAAATTTGAAAATGTTGAATATGACTTTGGGACAATTAATGAAGGTGATGTAGTTGAAACTGTTTTTAATTTCACTAATACAGGTAAAAAAGAGTTAATCATTACTTCAGCTAAAGCTTCTTGTGGCTGTACAATACCTGAATGGCCCAGAGAACCAATTCTTTCAGGAAAATCTGCCGAAATTAAAATTATATTTAATTCGAGAGGAAAACCTAACAAACAACAAAAACGAATTACATTAATAACCAATACTCAAAATGGAAAAGAGTTATTATTAATTAAGGCATTTGTAACGCCAAAAACAAAAATAAAATAATTAAGATTATGTATGATACAATTTTTTTGCAAGGGAGTAATATGACAAATATTATATTAATTCCATTAATGTTCCTGGTAATTTATCTTTTTATGATCCGTCCTCAAATGAAGCGTCAAAAAGATGAAAAAAAGTTTCAAAGCACCATTAAAAGAGGTGCAAAAATAATAACCACCAGTGGAATTCACGGAAAAATAGTTGAATTGAATGATAATACCTGTATCATTGAAACAAGTGCCGGAAAGATTAAATTTGAACGTTCTGCGCTTTCAATGGAGTTGAGTAAAAAGTATCTTCCTGTAGTAGATAAGAAGAAAAAATAATTTGTAATAAATATAATAGTGAGTTCTGTTCAGGCAGAACTCATTTTTTTATATCTTTATTTAAAATTTTTTATGATACAAAAGCAATCTCAAAAAAAAATTGATTCTTTAAAGAATAATAAAAAACTAAGGGTGTTTTTATTTTTTTTAACGATGTCATTTTTATTTTGGATGTTGATTAAATTGTCTGAAGAGTATATAGCAGATGTAAGAATTGAAGTAAATTATATTGACATTCCCGCTAAAAAATTATTGCAGAGCGAACCACTTCAAGAAATAATTTTAACACTTAAGACCAGGGGTTTTATTTTATTGAGACACAAGATCAAAGAAAAAAAAATAAATTATTCTTTAAAAGATATTAAACACAAAAGAAATAGTATTTATTTTTCTGAAACAAGCTCAAATATCAATTCTATTCAAGCACAATTTTCAGCAGAAACGGACTTGTTAAAAATAAAACCGGATACTTTATACTTTGATTTTGGTAAGAAATTTTCAAAAAAAGTGAAAGTAGTATCTGATATAAATTTACATTTTAAATCAGGTTTTAATTTGGTTAATGATATTGTTTTTAAACCCGATTTTATAACAATTTCTGGCCCAAAAGGGATTATAGACAGTATTTTAGAAATCAAAACCAAATCTATTGATATAGAGAAGATAACTGAGAGTTTTGAGAAAAGTATTCTGTTAATTGTACCTGATGAAAAGGTGAGTTTATCAGTAAATCATATTGTTATAACGGGAAAAGTTGATAAATTTACAGAGGGTACTTTTATGATGCCTTTTGAAGTGATTAATGTACCAAAAGCATCAATTATTAGTACTTATCCAAAAGAAGTTAAAATAGTATTTCAAGTTGCACTCTCTGATTATAATAAAATTGTTCCTGAAAGTTTTAAGGTAATTTGTGATTTTAAAGAATCTCAAGACAATTCATTAGATCATTTGATGCCAAAAATTATTGAACAACCCGAGATGATCACTTCTGTTAAAATTATTCCAAATAAGATAGAATATTTGATTAAAAAATAGCTTTAATGATGATAACTGTAGGATTAACCGGAGGTATAGGCGGTGGAAAGAGTACGATTGCCAAAATGTTTGAAGAATTAGGTGTAGCTGTATATTATGCTGATGATGAGGCAAAGAGATTAATGAATTCATCACAACAGATTCGAGAAAAACTAATTAAAGAATTTGGAAAAGAAGCCTATAAAAATGGAAATTTAAACAGAACTTTTTTGGCTGAGATCATTTTTAATGATAAAGATAAGCTGCTAAATATTAATTCAATAGTCCATCCTGAAGTAGATAAGCATTTTAAAAATTGGGTAAAAGATCAAAAAGGTGATTTTGTGATTCAAGAAAATGCGATTCTATTTGAGAATAATAAACAAAATGATTTTGATTATATAATTACTGTTACTGCACCCAAAGATATGAGAATTGAAAGAATTATCAAACGGGATAGAATAGATAAAAATCAAATTATTTCGAGGATGAACAATCAATTAGATGATGCCAAAAAGATAGAATCTGCTAATTTTGTCATCAATAATATTGACTTGGATCAGAGTAGAGTGCAGGTAAATAAAATCTTTCATGAGCTAATTAAATAACTTTTGTCAATATTTATAGATATCTTAAAAAAAAGTTAAATTAATGCTTATATTTGTTAACAAATGTTAAAACATTAGTAAAGAGTTAAAGATGTTCTAAATTTGTTAAAATGAGTAGGCGAATTTTTGTACTTTTATTGATATTAATGGGTATAGCCCTTATTGGTATTGTTACAGTTCAGATTTATTGGATTAGAAGTACTATTGAAATGCGTGAACAACAATTTTCAACAAGTGTAAAATATGCTCTTTCAAAAGTTTCGGAGAATATTCAGAAAAGAGAATTTAAAGATAATGTTATAAAATTTGCACCAATGCTAGACAGCATGCAAATTTCAAAAGAAAGGGGTGTTAAAGATTTTTTTTACAAGCAAATTGATACGAGTAGAAATGAAATTTTTACGTTTAGACAAAGTATTTTAGAAAATAATTATAAAACACAAATTTCACCATTAGAATCTGATACAATAAATTTTAAAACATTTATCAGCAAGCAAGAGACCCAAATTGAAAAGATTGAATTCTATTCAAAAGATTTTACAGAATTATCCCCAAAAGATAAATTAGTTAAAATTGATAGATTAGATAAGTACGATAAACTGCAATTTGAGAATTTTTTTCAGAATATTGTTTCGAGACAACCAATATATGATAGAGTAAGTAATAATGAAATAAGGCTAAATATTGATAATGAACTGAGGGCCAGGAATATTGAAACAAATTTTGAATATGGAGTTTTTAATGAGGATCTGATTACAAAAGTTAAATCACCTCATTTTGAAAAAGAGAGTGGTAGTAGTTATCAAGTTCCTTTATTTATTGATGGTAATGGGGAAAGTGATTATAGTTTATATGTGAATTTTCCCGAAAAGAAAGAGTATATTTTATCGGCGATTTCAAAAAATTTGATTCTTTCAGCATTTTTTATTCTGGTTATTATGTTAGTTTTTGCCAGTTCAATTTATCAGTTGATCAGGCAAAAAAAGATATCAGATATTAAAACAGATTTTATCAATAATATGACCCATGAATTTAAAACGCCAATTGCAACCATCAATTTAGCGATTGATTCAATAAAGAATCCTAAAATTATTGATGATAAGGAAAAAGTTATTCGGTATGTAGAGATGATTCGTGAAGAAAATAAACGAATGCACGCACAGGTAGAAAATGTATTGCGAATCTCGAAACTTGATAAAAAACAGCTGGAAATGAGTAATGAAGTTATTGATCTACACAACCTTATTGATAAAGCAATATCTCATGTTGATTTATTGGTAAAAAATAGAAATGGATATATCAAGAAACATTATAATGCAAGTTTGAGTGAAGTTTTAGCAAATAGTTTTCATTTTACCAATGTAATAGTTAATATGTTAGAAAATGCAATAAAATATTCTGATGAAGCGCCCAAAATTGATGTTTATACAGAAAATGCAGGAAATAAGATCATTTTAAAAATAAAAGATCAGGGTATTGGTATGAATAAAAAAGTGCAAAATAATGTTTTTGATAAATTTTACCGCGAACAAAGCGGAAATATACATAATGTAAAAGGACATGGCCTTGGATTAGCATATGTTAAACGTATTACCGAAATGCACCATGGAACGGTATATGTTGAAAGTGAAAAAGGTAAAGGAAGTACTTTTACCATAAAATTACCTCTAATTTAAATTTAAAATTATGGCAAATAAAAAGATTTTACTAGTAGAAGATGATCCTAATTTTGGGACAGTTCTTAAAGATTATTTAATGTTAAATGACTATGATG
>DAOUPQ010000005.1 GCA_030626085.1 Flavobacteriia bacterium | reverse complement strand
TTTTCGCAATGTTCACAAAGAATATTTAATCTTAAATTTTAAATCTTTAATTTTTTATTTGTTTTTCTTTCCACATACTATATAAAACAGGAACCACAAACATGGTCATTACTTGTAACAACATCCCTCCAAAGGTTGGAATAGCCATTGGAATTAGTACATCAGCTCCTTTGCCAGTTGCGGTTAAAACCGGAATTAAGGCAATAATTGCAGTTGCGGCTGTCATCATTGCAGGGCGAACTCTTTTAGAACCTGCATGTAAAACTGCTGTTCGAACTTCATTAACAGATTTTGGCTTTTCCTTATCAAATACCTGCATTAAATAAGTTCCCATAATTACTCCATCATCAGTTGCAATTCCAAAAAGGGCAATAAAACCCACCCAAACAGCAACACTTAAATTGATGGTATGCATTTGAAAAAGATCTCGCATTTCTACACCTGCCATACTAAAATTTAAAAACCAATCCTGACCGTATAACCAGATCATGATAAATCCTCCTGAAAAGGCAACAAATATTCCGGTAAATACCATCAATGAAGGTGCAAGATCTTTGAACTGAAAATACAAGATCAAAAAGATCAGTATCAAAGTAATTGGAACAATCATCATTAATCGTTTAGATGCACGGATCTGGTTTTCGTAATTTCCTGTAAACTTATAAGTTACACCATCCGGAAGTTTTAATTCACCCGAATCTAATTTTTGTTTGATCAAAGCCTGAGCTTCTTCCACCACGTTGGTTTCAGCATTGCCCTCTTTCATATCAAAAATTACATAAGAAGTTAGAAATGTATTTTCGCTTTTTATCATTTGAGGACCCTTTACATAATTAACAAATGCCAGTTCGCTCAATGGAACCTGTTCTCCGGAGTGAGTAGATATCAATATCTTTTTGATATCATCAGGGTTATCTCTATATTCACGTGCATACCTTACTCTTATCGGAAATCGTTCTCTGCCTTCTACTGTTGTAGTCAGTTTTTTACCACCTACAGCAACTGATAATTGTTCTTGCATATCTTTTACTGTCATACCATAACGCGACATGTTTTGTCGATTCAACTTAATTTCTAAATATGGTTTTCCAACAACTCTATCAGCGAAAACAGTAGAAGGCTCTATACTTGGTACTTCTTTTAAAATACCTTCTAGATCATAACCTGCTTTTTCAATAGATTCTAAAGTTGATCCAAAAACTTTGATACCCATTGGTGCCCTCATACCTGTTGATAACATGATCAAACGTGTTTGAATGGGTTGTAATTTTGGTGCTGATGTGAGCCCGGGAAATTTTGAGTGTTTTAAAATCTCTTTCCAGATATCATCTGATTTTTTAATTTTAGTTCTCCATTGTCTGAAATATTCTCCATACTCATCTAAGATCAATTCATTAGAACTAATCCTTTTATAGGGGTCTTCACCGTATTTATAAGTGGTATCATTTTTTAATACAAAAGCTCTGTCATCATTTACTTTATATCGTATTCTTCGACCATCTTTATCTAAAATATATTCAGGAATATAATTGATCATATTTTCAAACATGGATGTTGGTGCCGGGTCTAATGCTGAGTTTACCCTCCCCCACTTTCCTACAGCTGAAGCAATTTCAGGAATAGAATTGATTTGCTTGTCTATACTTGCAATTATCTCTATGTTTTCGGTAATACCGGAATGAGGCATGGTGGTAGGCATCAATAAAAATGAACCTTCATCTAGAGCGGGTATAAATTCATTGCCTAAACCGGGGAAAGTTCTATCTAAACTATTCCATACAATATTGTCTTTTGCAAAATTTGGCATAAATCCAAAAATCTTTCCAAAACCCAACCAAATGGATATTCCTAAAAAAATAACGATCATTGGAATAGTTAAAAATTTCCACTTATTATCCAAACACCAGTTTAAGATCTTAGCATAAAAATGAACAATGGTCATTAAAAGTCCTAAAACAACGCTGATAATTAAAACTACAAATAAGAAATTAACAAATGTTGAATTTGAAGCGCCCAAAGGCATCCATTCATTTGTTAAAAAATAAACTACAATTAAAAATGTAATTGCAATATTGATATAATTTGCGATTGTATTTGAGTAAGTAAATCTAAGCCTTCCATTTAGTAAATTGTACTCGGTATCAGGTTGAGATAAAATATTATTTATCCCATAAGCAATTAAAGCTAAAGCAATTAAACTACCGTAACCAATTACAAAAACAAGTCCAAATCCTATTAAAACAGTATTGAATATCCTACTTGTTCTCTTTTTATTTAATTTAATAGAAAATAAAACATGTGCTAATGCCGGAATAAATAAAATTCCAATAAATAAAGAGGAAATCAAAGCAAATGTTTTAGTCCATGCCAGAGGATGAAATAATTTCCCTTCAGATGCCTGCATAGCAAAAACCGGTAAAAAACTAACAATGGTTGTAGCCAAAGCAGTTATTATTGCCGAAGCCACTTCAGTTGTTGCACTATAAATTACTTCTAATAATTCTTTACCTTTAATACCTTTATTTTCCGGCATATCTAAATGCCTGATGATATTTTCAGTAAATACAATTCCCACATCTACCATAACTCCAATAGCAATTGCAATTCCGGAAAGGGCAACTATATTAGCATCTACATTAAAGAATTTCATCAAAATAAAGGTCATTAAAACACCAATTGGCAATAAACTTGAAATTAAAATAGATGCTCTAAGATTTAATACCAAGACGATCACAACCAATATACTAATCAAAATTTCAAGTGAAAGTGCGGATTCTAAAGTCCCTAAAGTTTCATGAATTAATCCAGAACGGTCATAAAATGGTATGATAGTTACTTTAGAAATTGTTCCGTCTGCCAAGATCTTTGAAGGTAAACCCGAAGCAACATCTTTAATCTTATCTTTTATATTCTGAATAGTTTCTAAAGGATTCGCTCCATTTCTGGCAACCACAACCCCGCCAACAGCCTCAACTCCACTTTTGTCTAATCCACCACGACGTGTAGCCGGCCCAAACTGAATTTTAGCAACATCTTTTAAACGAACTGGTGTATGATCTTTAACAGAAACTACACTTTCTTCCAAATCATTTAAACTTTTAATATATCCCAAACCCCTTACCAGATATTCAGCTTTGTTAAATTCAATAGTTTGTGCGCCAATATCCATATTAGAATTCTTAACCGCATTCATTATTTTTTTGATATCCACACCAAATGCCTTCATGGCGTCAGGATCTATCTCAATCTGGTATTCTTTGATAAAACCACCAATGGAAGCTACTTCCGAAACTCCTTTAGAAGCAGTTAAATAATAGCGTATATAAAAATCTTGAATAGTTCTTAATTCCTGTGGATCCCAGCCGCCTGTTGGTTTTCCAGTTTTAGGATCTCTGCCTTCCAAAGTATACCAAAACACCTGACCTAAAGCAGTGGCATCCGGTCCTAAAGCAGGTTTAACTTCTTTAGGAACCGTACCGGGTGGTAAGGAATTTAGTTTTTCTAATATTCGGGTTCTACTCCAATAGAATTCAACATCATCGTCAAAAATGATATAAATACTGGAGAGACCAAAAATAGAATTTGAACGTATTGTTTTAACACCCGAAATACCTAATAATGCAGTAGTAAGAGGATAAGAGATTTGATCTTCAACATCTTGTGGTGATTGCCCAATCCACTCAGTAAAAACAATTTGTTGGTTTTCACCAATATCAGGTATAGCATCTACAGGTACCGGATTTCTTTCTAACCATGAGATTTCCCAATTAAAAGGAGCTGTTATAATACCACCAAGAACAAAGGCAGCGACTAAAATAAATGTGATTAACTTGTTTTCAAGAAAATAACGAATGATCTTATTGAGCATTATTTTTTAATTAAAATGATTTATTGAGACTAAAAAACTAAGGCAGTCATATCGACTGAAATTTTATGTAGTGAAATGAATAAAACGTAGAGCATACATCTATACTAAATACAATAGTATGCCTCAACTACATAACATTCCTTGCTACAGAACACTGTGAATCACATTAAAGCGACTCTCTCAATAAATTAAATTAAAAAAGTTTGGTAAAGAATCTGTATGTTTCTGTTTACCAAAGGTGGAGGATAAAAATTAGAAGGAGTTATATCTTTTCTCTCTTCAAAAAGATCTAAATATGAATAAGAATATGCAATTATAAATTGCAATTGTTTAATTTCAAAATTATCTATGGCTTGTTGCTGGTTTTGGTTACCCTGAATCAATTCGTGAATATTATCACAACAATTTACTTTATTAAAAGAATGATGTGTAATATCTTCATTCTTGCATTCATCTTCTATCATTCCACAGGATTCAACGTTATTAAAATAAGAAACATTTGTAATTTCGCCCATGCACACATGTTTTTCAACAGTGAAGGAAAGTGTAGAAAACAGTACGATTAGTGCAAGTATAAATGCCAATATTTTGTGTAAAAAATATATCATCGTAACAAAAGTAACACTAAAATCGAAGTTTTATTTTAAAAAAATGTTAAAAAGTCAATTCTCTCTTAAATATTATTGATTAAAACCATTATTAAAGGACTCATAGATGTTTTTTGATAATAGTACTTACAATTTTTGTTATTATAAAAGCAATGAATAATTTTAGAAGAAAAGCTAATAATCCTGAAGATAAGGAAGTTGAAACTCCAAAAGATATTGAAATTCTGTCCAATATTGAAAAATTATTAGTAGAACAAAATAAATATTTAAAAAAAGTTTAATTCTTTAATACTTTATGATTTACCTAAACTAAAGATTTGATAACTATAGTTCATGTTATATCTTGCACTTAACTATCTTTCTTATCTGATTCACATGATTATAAACTTACTACAAAAATCTGATGCACAAGGTATTATGTCATATGATTTATAATAATTCTTTTTAATTTGATAAGAAAATAATTCTTATCTTCGGCAACTATTTATATATTAAAAATAAAGAAATGTTTAAAAGGTTAAAAGGATTTTCTCGTGCATTTTGGACCGCAAATATTGTTGAGCTTCTTGAAAGAGGTGCATATTATGGTGTATTTATAGTAATCACACTTTATTTGTCAAGAATTTTAGGTTTTAGTGATATTGAAGCAGGTATTATATCTGGTATATTTTCCGGTGGTTTATATTTGCTGCCAACTTTTACAGGAGCTTTAGCCGATAAAATTGGATTTAAATATTCTTTATTAATTGCTTTTACACTATTGAGTATAGGTTACTTTGGTTTGGCTTCATTGCCTTCAATGCTTGAATCAGCTGGACTAGTTAACTATTCAAATGGCATTGAATTCACAGGTTTACTTGAATCAAATGAAAGATGGTCTATAGTTCCAATAATGGCAATCATCATGATAGGTGGTTCATTCATTAAATCAGTTATCACTGGTACAGTAGCTAAAGAAACAACTGAGTCAAACAGAGCACAAGGATTTTCAATATTTTATATGATGGTTAATATTGGTGCATTTTCCGGAAAAACAATTGTAAAACCTTTAAGAGCATCTATGGGAGACATGGGATTGGTTTATATCAATTATTTTTCTACTGCCATGACCATTTTAGCTTTAATTTTGATTATTTTCTTTTATAAGAGTTCAAAAAATGAAGGTGAAGGAAAGTCTCTTAAAGAGATTTGGAGCAGTTTATTAAATGTATTGACCAATGGAAGATTAGTTACACTTATAATTATAATTACAGGTTTTTGGATGGTCCAACATCAACTATATGCAACAATGCCAAAATATGTTCTTAGAATGGCTGGCGAAGGAGCTTCACCTTCTTGGTATGCTAATGTAAACCCACTTGTTGTTGTGCTAACTGTTACTTTTATAACTAGAATGATGGCGAGCAAAACCCCACTATTTTCTATGACAGTTGGTATGTTTATCATGCCTTTTTCTGCAATTGCAATGGCGTCTGGAAATTGGTTTAGTGGTGGTGAGGTTGATCTGGGCTTTTTTAGCCTGCATCCAATAGCCATTATGATGATTGTAGGGATTGCACTTCAGGCTTTGGGCGAATCTTTTATTTCACCCAGATACTTAGAATTCTTCTCATTGCAAGCTCCTAAAGGCGAAGAAGGCCTGTATCTTGGTTTTAGTCATTTACATTCATTTTTAGCTTCAATTTTAGGTTTTGGTCTATCGGGTTATCTATTGTCAAAATATTGCCCTGATCCAAGATTATTTGATACTCATGAAGCATGGGAATCTGCGGCAAGCAACGCTCATTATATTTGGTATTATTTTGCTGCTATTGCTTTTACATCTGCTGTTTCATTAATTATTTATGGAAAAGTTATTAAAAGGATGGATTCTAAAACTGAAAAACTATAGCCAACATTGTAAAATCATTTTTTTATCTAAAAAATCCTTAAGGTTTTACTTCTGAGTAGCCGCAAAAATAGCTTGCGCTGTGCGAAGTTAAAGTGTTATATCTTTTATAATTTTCGTGAAAACGGAAAAAAGGATCTAAATTATATTCTTTTTTTCAACAATAAATTCATAATAAAAAAGTTTAGCTATATTCTTATATCATAATTGATTATGAAAAAAATATAGTATTCACTAACAATTTACAGGATTAGCGCAAAATAAGCAATGCTATTTAAAAAATATTATGTTTATTTGCGCCTTCGTTAAATTAAAGATAAAAAATAAATGACAAGTAAATATAACAAATGGTATCATCCGTATAAACCTGCCAAGGAATTTGATAAAAAAGTTGCTTATTTTAGTATGGAATTTGGTATCCATCAGGCATTAAAAATATATTCAGGTGGTTTAGGTTTTTTAGCCGGATCTCATATGCGTTCTGGTTTTGAACTCAAACAAAACATGATTGGAATTGGAATGCTTTGGAAATATGGTTACTATGACCAAGGTAGAAATGAAGACCAAACACTTCGAACAAGTTTTATTGAAAAAAATTACAATTTTTTAGAGGATTCAGGTATAGAGGTTGAAGTAAAATTACATGACAATCCTTCTGTAAAGGTTCGTGCTTTTGTATTAAAACCCGAAATATTCGGTTCAGTACCAATTTATTTGTTATCAACTGATGTAGCTGGAAACGATTACCTTTCTAGAACGATCACTAATCATTTGTATGACGCAAATGAATTGACACGTGTTTCTCAAAGTATTATTTTGGGTATCGGTGGCGCTAAAATTGTTGAAGCATTAGGTGGTGCAGATATTTATCACTTAAATGAAGGCCATGCCTTACCTGCTTTTTACCATTTGCGCAATCAAGGTGTAAAAAAGAACCAAATGGTTTTTACAACACATACTCCTGAAAAAGCTGGTAATGAAGAACGCGATGCACGCCATTTAAATCGTTGTGGATTTTTTGGTAAAACCTTAACTAACAAAAGACTTGAAAAAGAAATGGTTAATGGAGGTATGATCAATTACACCGTTTCTGCGCTTAGAATGGCAAAAAAATCTAATGCAGTATCAAAACTTCATGCTAAAGTTTCGAATGAAATGTGGAAAGATTACAAAGGCATCAGTAAAATTATTCCTATTACCAATGCTCAAAATCAAAACTTCTGGCAAGATAAAGAAGTTAAAAAAGCATGGGAAAAGAGAGATGCCAAAGCTTTTAAAAGGAGAAAAATTGAATTAAAGAAAGAGCTTTTTGATGTGGTTTTGAATCAAACCGTAAAACTTTTTGATCCTGAAGTATTTACTATAGTATGGGCAAGACGATTTGCAGGTTATAAGAGAGCAGATCTTTTGTTACATGATATCAAACGTTTTGAAAAACTTATTAAAAATAAAAAATACCCGGTTCAGATCATTTGGGCTGGCAAACCTTATCCAATGGATTTTTATGCCATTGATATTTTTAATCATTTGGTTAATTATACCAAATATTCAACTAACCTTGCTGTTCTGATCGGTTATGAAATGGAACTTTCTAGAAAGCTAAAAGCTGGTTCAGATATTTGGCTTAATACACCAAGAATTACAAGAGAAGCCTCCGGAACAAGCGGAATGGCCGCAGCCATGAATGGTTCAGTAAATGTTTCAATCAATGATGGATGGATGCCTGAATTTGCCAAAGATGAAGTAAATAGTTTTATTTTACCTGAATTAGATCCTGAATTACCTGTTTGGGAACAGGATAAAATTGATGGCGATAATTTGTATGATTATCTTGAAAATAAAGTATTACCTGCATTTTATGACACACCAAAAAAATGGTCAAATATTGTATTCAATGGAATTGCTGATGTTATCCCTGCTTTTACAAGTAACAGACTAGCACGTCAATATTACGAGGAACTATACTAGTTTTCGATTAATAAAAGACTAAAGAGTTACTGACATTATAATTGGTAACTCTTTTTTTTATACTATCATTTCAGCGTTGTAAAACCTGAAATGATCAGTTATTTCACCTTAAAAACCACCTTACTGGTGGTCATGTATTGCTTACTAAACCAAAGTTACCTACTTAGAAGGTGTGATTTTTTACTATTATTGTGAAAGTTCTAATAGAAATAAAAAAATCCGGTATAAACCGGATTTTTGTTGTTGTAAAAGTCATTAAATTATAACTTTTCCTTTAAGTTTTAATATCTGTCTTCTACTATATCTTTGGCATCTCCTACAAATGATTTCATACTTTTAAATTTAAAAGCTATAAAAATATTGGCAAGCCCTAAAAGGAATAATGCAAAAGCCAAAGTGAAAACCAAATAACTTGCACCTATCAATGGATTAATAATAGACATAAAAGCAAAAATTACAATTAAAATTCCAAATAATAATATCCAAAACCAATTTGATTCCCCTTCTTTTTTGAATTTAAAAGAAGTGGAAATTGTACCTATACCTCTAAACAGCAACCAAAATCCTACAAATAAAGAAAATAGAAGCATTGTAACACCTGGGTAACTTAATAAAACTAAACCTACAACGATATCTAAGATCCCTCCAGCTATAAACAAGCCCCAATTATCAATATCATCTTTGTTGCCAAAGGCATAAAAAATACTTAAAATCCCACTTAATAATATTAAGATACTAAAAAACCCAGATAAGCCTGCAAAACTTTCTGCGGGTGTTTTAAATATCCAGATTGAGCCAATAATTAATAAAATACCAATAATTAAAAATACCCACCAGTTTTTAACCGAGTGGGTTACTTTGGAAATTGCATTTGACATAATAAAAAAATTTAAAGTCTATCATTAAGATAAACAGGTTAGTAATTTATTTTTCTAAAGATAATTATCAAATATAAAAAATATAACTAAATAATTGAAAAACAACTTACATTAATTGAATATTGGACAGGATTTTAATTTTGAATAATATTAATAAATATCACTTAAATTATAGATTATTTTAAATAAAATGACCAAAATTCATATAAATTACAAAAAAATGAATTATTTATTTATCAATTAAAAAAATAATATATATTTGTTGTTTGGAAGGTGTTTTATACATCTATAAATAATTATTAACTGTTTACAATGATTTTTACTTCTACATTTACAACAACTACAACCCCTTTGGGGTTTTCGCTATGTTAATATTCGTTACTATAGATCTGGTTTAATATTATTAAACAAATAGATTCCCTTAAATAAATATTTAATTAAAAATAAATAAAATGATTGTTTCAAAGTTTGGTGGAACTTCAGTTGGTTCTGCAAAAAATATTAATAAAGTCATACAAATCATTTCAAATAAAAACAAAAAAACTGTTGTTGTGGTTTCGGCCATTAGCGGAATTACCAACTTATTGATCAAAGCAGGAGAATTAGCGGTCAATGGTGATAAAGAATATATTACTGTACTTAATAAGATTGAACAAAAGCATTTAGTTACGGCTGAAGTGTTATTTAAAGACAATAATGATCTTAAAGCATTTATTAAAGATCAGTTGGATCAATTAAAAAATACTCTAAATGGCGTATTTATTCTAAATGACCTATCACCAAAATCACATGCAAAAATTGTTAGTACTGGTGAAATCCTTTCTTCTTTTATAATAGCTGAAGCAATGAAAGATTATGGCATGAATGTAGAATTAAAGGACAGTAGTGAATTGATTAAAACTGATACTAATTTTGAAAATGCCGGAGTAAATTATCATAAAACTTACCAGAATATCCAATCATATTTTAATAATTTTGATTCTGATGTAGTCGTTCTACCAGGTTTTATTGCATCAAATAAAAATGATGAAATAACAACTTTAGGCCGGGGTGGTTCTGATTTTACAGCTGCTATAATTGCAAATGCAGTAAATGCTGAAATTTTAGAGATCTGGACTGATGTAAGCGGTATGTTTACTGCAAATCCTAAATTGGTTAAACAAGCCAAACCAATAAAAGATATTTCCTATCAGGAAGCAATGGAATTATCACATTTTGGTGCAAAAGTGATCTACCCGCCTACTATTCAACCTGTATTAGATAAAAAAATTCCTATTGTAATAAAAAATACCTTGGCACCAAAAGACGATGGGACTCTAATCTCCGAAAGCGCAAATGGTAAGAAATCAATTGCAACAGGAATAACACATATTGAAGATATTGCATTATTAACTTTAGAAGGTAACAGTATGGTTGGTGTTCCGGGTATTTCAAAACGTTTATTTGAAGCCTTGTCACTAGAAAATATAAATGTAAAATTTATCACCCAAGCATCAAGTGAACACTCTATTTGTTTGGCAATTGATCTCTCTGAAGCAGAAAATGCAAAGCAAGCTATTGACAAACAATTTGAATTTGAAATTCTACAACATAAAGTCGATCCACTAATCGTTGAAAATGATCTGGCAATTATCGCTCTGGTTGGCGATAATATGAAATCACACCAGGGAATCAGTGGTAAAATGTTTAGTGAACTTGGAAATAACAATGTAAATATCAGAGCTATCGCACAGGGCTCTACTGAAAAAAATATCTCGGCAGTAATTTCTAAATACAACGTTAAAAAGGCTTTAAACACCCTGCATGCGGCATTCTTTGAAGATCAGATCAAGCTATTAAATCTGTTTGTGGTTGGTATTGGTAATGTTGGTGGTAAGTTATTGGATCAAATTAAGCGACAACACAAATATTTATTAGAACACCAACATATAAATATGCGTGTAATTGCAATATCAAATTCCAAAAAAATGTTATTTGAGCCTGAAGGTTTAGATCTCTTCGATTGGGAAACTGAATTATCAAAAAAAGGTGTAAAGGCTAATATTGATGCTTTTTATAATAGGGTTAAAGAATTAAACCTGAGAAATAGTGTATATATTGATAATACAGCTAATAGTGAAATAACTTTACAATACCCTAAATACCTAAAAGATAGTGTTTCAGTAGTTGCTTGTAATAAAATTGCTTGTTCATCAGCTTATGAGAATTATAAGAATTTAAAAAAATACTCTCTAGATTACAATGCTTCCTTTTTATTTGAAACCAATGTTGGTGCAGGTTTACCAATAATTGACACCTTAAATAATTTAATTGCTTCAGGTGATGAAATCACTCAAATACAAGCCGTGCTTTCAGGAAGTTTAAATTTTGTTTTTAATAATTTTGACAAGAATTCTTCATTCTATGACATTGTTAGGCAGGCAGGAGTTGAGGGATATACAGAACCTGATCCAAGAATTGATCTGAGTGGTGTAGATGTAATGCGTAAAATATTAATTTTAGTGCGTGAAAGTGGCCAGATCATGGAAATGGATGAAATTGAAAATGAATCCTTTTTACCAGAATCTTCATTAAAAGCAAAGAGTTTAGCTGATTTTATGGAAACTTTGAAAATAGAAGCACAGCATTTTAACAACTTGCTTAGTGAAGCTAACAAAAATGATTGTCGTTTAAAATATGTTGCATCCTATAAAAATGGAAAAGCTAAAGTTGGATTACAACAAATCGCAAAGGATCATCCATTTTATAATTTAGATGGGAAAGATAATATTGTATTATTCTTCACCAATCGGTATAAAGACCAACCTCTTATTATAAAAGGAGCTGGTGCAGGTGCCGACGTTACTGCTTCAGGTATTTTTGGAGATATTATCAGAACAGGAAATAAATAATGTTTTGTAATTTAGTAAAAATCAAAAACCTAATAACAAAATGAACGAAATTAAAATATTTGCCCCGGCTACTATTGCCAATATCTCCTGTGGATTTGATGTTCTGGGATGTTGTCTGGAAAGTGTTGGTGATGAAATGATTGTCAGAAAAACACAGGATAAAGGTATAAAAATTACCAAAATAATTGGTGAAGAACTACCAATGGATATCCATAAGAATGTTGCTGGTGTTGCTGCTTTGGCATTATTAAGAAAGTACAGTAAGAATTTAGATTTTGGTTTTGAAATTGAAATTTATAAAAATATCAAACCCGGAAGTGGTATTGGCAGTAGTGCCGCAAGTGCTGCTGGAGTAGTTTTTGCTTTAAATGAATTGTTAAACAAACCTTTTTCAAAATTAGAATTGGTTGAATTTGCGCGTAAAGGTGAAGAATTGGCATGTGGTTACCCTATAGCCGATAATGTTGCACCTGCTATTTATGGTGGATTTACATTAGTTAAAAATACTGATCCTTTAAGAATAGTTGAATTACCGTTATTAGATAATTTATACACAACAATTATTCACCCTCAAATTGAAATTAAAACCGCTGATGCAAGAGCTATTTTACCAAATAAAATTAAATTAGGTGATGCTGTTAAACAATGGGCGAACGTAGGGTCTTTAGTCCATGCTTTACATACCAAAGATTACAATTTATTTGCTGATTCACTAACTGATCATATTGTTGAACCATATCGTTCAAAACTAATACCCAAATTTGAAAAAGTAAAGAAAAGTGCACTAAAAGCAGGAGCTTTGGGTGGAGGTATTTCCGGTTCTGGTCCTTCAATATTTACATTTAGTAAAGGAAATCAAATTGCTGAATATGTTGCAGATACAATCAAATCAATTTATCAAAAAACGAATTTTGATTTTAATATTTATATATCAAAAATTAATCCGGAAGGGATAAAAATAATTAGTATTCATTAACATTTATCAAAAGTAGTATTCTTAAATAACTATTTTTATTATTACTCAATTCTCAATACTAAAATCTTAGTACTAAAACTATGAACTATTACAGTTTACATCATAAAGCCCCAAAGGTTTCTTTTCAGGATGCTGTTGTTAAAGGAATTGCGCCTGATAAAGGTTTGTATTTTCCGGAAAAAATAAATCCATTACCCAAAGAATTCTTTGATAATATTGAAAACTTTTCTAAGAATGAAATTGCCTTTGAATTGATCTCACAATTTGTTGGTGATGAAATTCCCGAAAATGTGATAAAAGAGATCATCGCTGACACTCTAAGTTTTGATTTTCCACTAATTGAAATTGAAAAAGACATATTAAGCTTAGAATTATTTAACGGTCCAACCATGGCGTTTAAAGATGTTGGTGCACGATTTATGGCAAGATGTTTATCTTACTTTAATAAAAATAACAACAATGAAATAACTGTTCTTGTTGCAACTTCCGGGGATACTGGTGGGGCTGTTGCCAGTGGTTTTTTAGGTGTGAAAGGTGTAAATGTTTTGATTTTATATCCAAGTGGTAAAGTCAGCAACGTACAAGAAAAACAATTAACCACGTTAGGAAAAAACATCAAAGCACTTGAAGTTAAAGGTACTTTTGATGATTGTCAGCATATGGTTAAAAATGCTTTTTTAGATAAAGATATTACTGATAAAATTCAGCTTACATCAGCTAATTCAATCAATGTGGCCAGATGGCTGCCTCAGATGTTTTATTTTGCATTTGCTTACCAACAACTAAAGCATAAAAATAAGGCCATGATCTTTTCAATTCCCAGTGGAAATTTCGGCAATATTTGTGCGGGTATGATGGCAAAGCAATTAGGTTTACCAATTAATCATTTTATCGCTGCTACCAATATTAATCGTGTTGTGCCAAATTATTTAAAATCTGGAAAATATATTCCTTTGAAATCAAAACAAACTATTTCAAATGCAATGGATGTAGGTGATCCAAGTAATTTTATCAGAATACTGGAAATTTATAAAAATGATCTTATAACTTTAAAAAAAAACGCTTAGTTCCTACTCTTTTACAGATAAAGAAACCAAAAAAGCAATGCTCAAAATTTATAAAAACAGTAATTACATTGCTGATCCTCACGGTGCTGTTGGTTATTTAGGATTGAAAAAATATTTAGAAGATCAATCAGAAGATTTTCAAGGAATTTTTCTGGAAACCGCCCATCCTGTAAAGTTTTTAGATGTTGTTGAATCTGTTATAGATATAAATATTGAATATCCTGAACAAATAAACAAAGTGATCAACAAAACCAAAGAGGCTACTTTTATTGAAACTTATGATGAATTAAAGAATTATCTATTACAATAAGATAATTTGAATAAAATAATATTAGCGTATTATCTAATTTGATTACTTTTATCAAAACTATTTATATTTTAATGAAATATCCATTTTTCTTATTGGCTTTTTTATCAATATTTTCCCAAATTGATATTAATTCTCAAACATTCACACATCAAGATACTTTAAGGGGTTCTATAACTAAAGAAAGAGCTTGGTGGAACCTGTTACATTATAATTTGAATGTAAAAGTTGATGATCAACAAAAATACATTTCGGGTTTAAATACTATTAAATATGAAGTATTAGATAATCAAAGACTAATGCAAATTGATTTGCAGGAACCTATGAAGATCACCAAAGTTATTCAAAATGGTATTGAACTATCATTTAAAAGGAATGGCAATGCTTATTTTATTGAACTTATTAAAGAACAAAAAATTGGTAGAAAAAATGAAATAACAGTAGCTTTTGAGGGAAAACCAATTGAAAGTCTAAATCCGCCATGGAGCGGTGGTTTTACATGGGATAAAGACGAAGAAAAAAATAGCTTTATCGCAACTTCCTGCCAGGGAGATGGTGCCAGTATATGGTGGCCTTGCAAAGACCATATGTATGATGAACCTGAAGAAGGTGCAGATATTATAATAACACCCCCTAAAGATTTGATGGATGTTTCAAATGGGAAATTAGTTAAAACGATAGATAATAATGATGGAACCAAAACTTATCATTGGAAAGTTATTAATCCTATAAATAATTATGGAATAAATATTAACATTGCTGATTATAGTCATTTTTCAGAAAAATATCATGGAGAAAAGGGTGTTTTAGTTTGCAATTATTATGTTTTACCCTATAATCTTAATAAAGCAAAAAGACAATTTAAGCAAGTCCCAAAAATGCTTAAAGCCTTTGAGCATTGGTTTGGTCCCTACCCTTTTTATAAGGATGGCTACAAATTAGTTGAAGTTCCTTATTTGGGTATGGAACACCAAAGCTCCGTGACTTATGGAAATAAATTTGAAAATGGCTATTTAGGTAAAGACCTAAGCGGCACAGGATTTGGTTTGAGATTTGATTTTATTATCGTACATGAATCTGGTCACGAATGGTTTGCCAATAGCATAACAAATGTTGATATTGCTGATATGTGGATACATGAAGGTTTTACTACTTATAGTGAAGTATTGTATTTAGATTATCATTTTGGTAATGAAGCCGGAAATGCTTATGCGGTCGGAATAATAAAAAATATTAAAAATGACAAACCAATTATTGGTATTTATAATGTCAATAAAATAGGTTCATTAGATATGTATCCAAAAGCGGCGGTTATGATACATACTTTAAGGCAAATGATCAATGATGATGAAAAATTCAGACAAATCTTAAGGGGTATGAATCAAAGATTTTACCATCAAACAGTAACCACGCAACAAATTGAAGAATATTTGAGTAATGAATCAAATATGAATCTAACTACTTTTTTTGATCAATATTTACGAACTGTAAAGATTCCGGTTTTAGAATATAAAATCGATAAAAAAGTTATTAGGTTTCGTTTTATAAACACAGTAAAAAACTTTAATATTCCTGTAAAAATTTATGTGAATAATCAAGAAAAGTGGATCAATCCAACCAACGAATGGCAAAAGTTAAAGACTTCTTCTATAAACACAACCTTTAGAATCGATCAGAATTTTTATATTGAATCTGTTAAAAAGGAGTAAAAAAAGTCCATCTTTTCAGACAGGCTTAAATATAATTTTAAAAATATTACTCAAATTCAGTATCTAATTTAATATAATCTAGAAATTCTCTTTTTAAACTATCCTTTTTAAATTTACCTCCGTATTCGGCAGTAACAGTACTACTTGAAATATCTTTTATTCCCCGGGAATTAACACATAGGTGTTTGGCATCAATTACACAAGCAACATCATCGGTACCTAAAGCTTCTTGTAATGCCTGAACAATTTGCATGGTTAATCTTTCTTGTACTTGAGGGCGCTTGGCAAAATAATTAACAATACGATTCATTTTTGACAAACCAATAACATTACCATTAGAAATATAGGCAACATGTGCTCTTCCAACTATAGGTAATAAATGATGTTCACAAGTTGAATAAACTGTAATATTCTTTTCAACCAACATTTCGCCATACTTGTAGTTATTATCGAAAGTTGAAAGTTTTGGTCTTGTTTGTGGGTGCAGGCCATCAAAAATTTCATTAACATACATTTTAGCCACACGCAGTGGAGTACCTTTTAAACTATCATCCGTAAGATCCATACCCAAGGTATGTAATATTTCGGCTACATTCTTTTCAATTGATCGAATTTTTTCTTCATCCGATAAAATAAAAGCATCGTCACGCAAAGGTGTTTTAGCAGATGTTGAGATATGATTATCTCCTATTTCTTCTACCATTTCTATATATTTAGCATCTTTCCCTTCAAACATATTCTTATTAATTTAAGCTGCAAAAATACAACATTGTTGTTAATTAATAACTATTTATGATTTAATTAGACGTATTAAGTCATCAAGATTACATAAAGTTTGTTCTCCGGTATGCATATTTTTTAAAGTGTAATTATTTTCTTGCATTTCCTGTTCTCCAACCAAAACTACAAAAGGAATTTCTCGTCTGTTGGCGTAATTCATTTGCTTTTTCAACTTAACATTGTCAGGGTATAATTCAGATTTTATTCCCATTTCACGCAATTTTTTAATAGTTTGCATACAATATTCCGCTTCTTTTTCTCCAAAATTGATAAAAACTAGCGTAGGTTTAGGTAAAACAACTCTTTTAAACAAGTTTAACTCTTCTAGAACCATATAAATTCGATCCAATCCAAATGAAATACCAATACCACTAATATTTTTTAAACCAAAGATTCCGGTCAGATCATCATATCTTCCTCCACCTCCTATTGATCCTATAGCAACTTTATCAGTTTGAACTTCAAAAATCGCTCCTGTATAATAATTCAAACCTCTTGCCAATGTCACATCAATTTCTAATCTAGCTGATGAAAGTCCTAATTTTTCGATATTTTCAATAATAAATTCCAGATCTTCAACACCTTGTGTTCCTTCTTCAGACGCAGATAATAATTCTTTTAATTGTTCTAATTTTTCAAGATTATCACCAGTGAAATTAAAAAGCGGTTTTACTTTTTCTATCGCTCCTTGTGATATTCCTTTACCCAGCATTTCGTTTGTAACTCCTTCAATTCCAATCTTATCTAATTTATCAAGAGCAACCGTAAAATCTATTAATTTATCTTTAGCACCAATTATTTCAGCTATTCCTGATAAGATTTTCCGATTATTCAGTTTAATAATAGTTTCGGTTAAACCAAGTTTGGTAAACACCTCATCATACAATTGTACAAACTCCACTTCCTGCCATAAACTTTTACTACCTACTACATCAGCATCACATTGATAAAATTCTCTAAATCTTCCTTTTTGTGGCCTGTCAGCTCGCCAAACAGGTTGCATTTGGTACCGTTTAAACGGAAAAACTATATCATTTTGATGTTGTACAACATATCTTGCAAAAGGAACTGTAAGGTCATAACGAAGCGCTTTTTCTGAAATTTTTGGACTTATTCTTACTGAATTTTTATCCATTAAAAGTTTATCATCTACTTTTTTTAAATAATCTCCTGAATTCAATATTTTAAAGATTAACCGATCACCTTCATCACCATATTTTCCCATCAAAGTACTTGAATTTTCAAAGGATGGTGTTTCTATGGGTTGAAAACCAAAAGTTTCAAAAACTGTTTTAATGGTATCAAAAATATAGTTTCGCTTGGTTACTTCAATAGGTAAAAAATCTCTTGTTCCTTTAGGTATCGTAGGTTTCATCAATAAAATAAGTTAATAATTTGTAAAAATTATAAGATGCAAATATCTAAAATATAAATACAAAAAAGAACAATCTAATTTTGATTTTTAATTTTTCTGTTGGGAATGACTTTTCTATACAATTTATAGATCATCCAGAAGATAAATACAACAAATAATATTGCTATTAGCGGGATAAAAATTGCCATGACCGATAGTAAAACAGATGTGCCTGATTCAACAGTAGAAATTACCGGATTTGCTATACCGGCAGTAGTAGCTGTAGATGCCAATCTTGTTGTTGAAGTTGAACTTTTTATAGCTGTTGCTGTTCCTCCACCCGCAATTATTGCTAATATCCAAGTGAAGAATGGATCAAAATTCGCAACTGTTGACAGCATTATTGCTGTACCGGCGATTGCTGCTAATGGAATAGCAATTGTATCTAAAATAGTGTCAACCAAAGGAATAAGATAGGCAGTAATCTCAGCAATTGTTGCTATTCCCAAAGTAATCATTGCAATATTACTACTCACCCATTGCCAATTCTCATTTAAGGGAATAATCTGAAAATGTGCAGCTACACTCAACACAAAAAATGGAACAAAAATTCTGAATCCAACAGAGGCTGCTAATCCAATTCCTAAAAAAATACTTAATATTGTATCAATCTCCATACTTTTTTTTAAGCTAAATTAATGATTATTAACAATTCAACAAGGTAAAATTTGATCATTTAAGTAATTTTTGATCAATAAATAGCTTAATTTTGTATATTATATTCTTTAAATAAGTTTGATTATGAAAATTATAAGTTTTTTATTATTCTTTTTTTATGGACTAACTTATGGTCAATATGCTGGTATTAATTATTTAAAAATTGATGATGATAATGCTTCATTAGAATATTTATTACAAAAATATATTCAAATTCCTTCTGTTAGTGGAAACGAAAAAATTGCCGGTGAATTTATCAAGTCAGTTTGTGAAGAAAATGGTTTGCATATATCAACTTTTGGCAAGGAAAATAAAAATTTTAATTTTGCTGCCTCTATATTTCCGCTTTCAAGTAACAAACCAAATATTATTCTTTTAAATCATATAGATGTTGTTCCTGCAAGTGAAAACAACAAATTAGATCCCTTTTCAGGTGAGATCATCAACGGTGAAGTGTATGGAAGAGGTGCAGTTGATAACAAAGGAGCGGCTGTAATGCAACTGGCGAGTATTTTAAATATTTTTAAAAATGGTAATTTTAAGGACAGTAAATATAATATTACCTTTTTAGCCGTTTCTTGTGAAGAAAAACAAGGTAAAGGTGGTGTTGCATATGTTATTGAAAACCATCTTGATGAGTTAAATCCCATCGTTGTAATTGGTGAAGGACCTACTGAAATAACAAGTCTGATTGGTGGGAAATTTAACAATCCGATTTTTGCTATTTCTGTTGCACATAAACGATCGTTTTGGTTAAATTTAAAAAGAGAAATGTACACAATGGGTCATGGTAGTGTAACACCTTTAAAATATGCCAATAAAGAAATGGTTGAAGCTCTTGATAGGTTAGTTACAAAAAAACCGAAAGCAGTTTTTACTGATCTTAATACCAATATTTTAAAGACAATAGCAGAACATAAAAAAGGTATTGAAAAATTTTTACTAAGTCATCCTCGTTTTTTTAAACCGCTCATCATTTCTCAATTGAGAAAACAACCCGAACTCTTTGCTCTATTTTGCAATACGGTGACTTTAACCAATGTAAATTCAAATAATACTGCCTATAATATTATCCCTACAAGTGTTGAAGCTTTTTTAGATTGTAGATTGCAACCAGATAAAGATGAAGATGAGTTTATAAAATATATTCAAAAAACTTTAAAGAACGACTCTATCAAAGTATCTATAATTGAAAATATGCCTAAAACAGACCCTTCTTCAACTGATAATATTTTTTATGAAAATTTAGGTAAAGCCATTCAACTTAATTACCCCGGAAGTCAGGTTACACCTGTTATGATGCCAAATGTTAATGATCTTGGTGCTTTTAGAGCAAAAGGAGTTCTTGCTTTTGCTACAATTCCGGTTTATTTAAAAAAAGAACACATTGAAGGTATTCACAATCGCGATGAACATATACCGGTAGAAGCTCTCTACAATGGTGCACAGGTTTATTTTGATTTTTTACAACTGATGATGGAGTAAATTAATACTTGTCTAGTTCAATAGATGCTTTATCAAATACAACAATGATATAATGCTTAAATGTGTTGATATAATTACCAACTATTTTTAACACCATTACCATAAAATTTATGCATACATTTTATTGCGAAGTTCTTTAATCTTTGAATTTTCTAAATACTCATCAAAAGTCATATACCTGTCAATAACACCATTTGGCGTGATCTCAATAATTCTATTGGCAACCGTTTGCGCAAATTCATGATCATGTGTTGAAAAGATCAAAGTACCTTTATATTTAGTTAGCGCATTATTAAATGCTTGTATCGATTCCAGATCTAAATGATTTGTAGGCTGATCTATCAAAAGTACATTAGCCCGAGACATCATCATTTTTGATAACATACACCTAACTCTCTCTCCACCAGATAGTACATTACATTGTTTTAAAGCTTCTTCTCCACTAAAGATCATTTTACCTAAAAATCCACGTAAATGCACTTCTTCTTTTTCCTCTTTAGTTTGCGCAAATTGTCTTAACCATTCAACCAAACTCAATTCATTCTTAAAAAAATCAGAATTATCAAGTGGTAAATAGGTTTGTGTAGTAGTTACACCCCATTTGTATTCTCCAGAATCAGCAGTGGCATTGCCCAATATAATTTCATAAAAAGCAGTGGCAGCCTGAGAATTCTTTGACAATAAAACTACTTTATCTCCTTTTGTTAAATTGATATGAATATTTTTAAATAAAACTTCATCATCTATAGATTTTGATAGCTCTTCAACGTGTAAAATTTGATTGCCGGCTTCTCTATCCTGTTCAAAAATAATAGCGGGATATCTTCTGTTTGAAGGCTTTATATCGGAAATATTTAATTTTGATATCATTTTTTTCCGACTGGTAGCTTGTTTTGATTTAGCTACGTTTGCTGAAAATCGACGAATAAATTCTTCTAATTCTTTTTTCTTATCCTCTGCTTTTTTGTTTTGTTGCGCGCGTTGTTTTGCAGCTAACTGACTAGATTCATACCAAAAAGTATAATTACCTGAATATTGATTCATCTTACCAAAATCAATATCCGATATATTGGTACAAACTGCATCCAAAAAGTGACGGTCATGCGATACTACGATCACGCAATTATCATAATTTGCCAAAAAACCTTCTAACCAGCCAATCGTTTCAAAGTCAAGATTATTGGTTGGCTCATCCATGATCAAAACATCTGGATTACCAAATAAAGCCTGAGCTAAAAGAACCCTTACTTTGGCTTTTCCATCGAGATCTTTCATTAGAGTATAATGTAGATCTTCTTTAATCCCTACAGATGATAGTAAATTGGCAGCTTCACTTTCAGCTGTCCATCCTCCCATTTCTTCAAAAGTAACACCCAGCTCACCTGCTTTTACTCCATCTTCTTCACTAAAATCTGGTTTTGCATAGATCTCATCTAACTGTTTTTTTAACTCAAATAATGGTTTATTACCCATCAATACAGTTTCTAAAATTGGATAATCATCAAAGACAAAGTGATCTTGCGATAAAACAGACATCCGTTTACCTTTTTCCAAAGAAATATTACCAGAAGTTGGGTCAATTTCACTTGATAAAATTTTTAGAAAAGTAGATTTTCCTGCGCCGTTTGCGCCAATAATTCCGTAACAGTTCCCCTTTGTAAATAAAGTATTTACTTCGTCAAATAAAACTCTTTTCCCGAATTGTACAGATAGATTAGATACTGTAAGCATAGTTTTTAAAATTTTTGGCAAAAGTACTCAAAACTATCATATTTCAAATAGATAATCATTTAAATTGATTATTTTAACTAAAAACGCAATCTAATGTTAAAAAAACTTTATAATCATAAATAATTTAACCTTTTTATTCAAATTTTTTAACATCACATTAACAAGAGTTCTTTAAGGATATTATTAATTTTGTTTATTATGTTTAAATCAAATAATTTGAGAAAAAATTACTTTTTTTATTCTTACCCGTTTTTGTTTTTAGGATTGTTGTTTTTAACATATTCCTGTAAAAGTTTTGAAAAAGAAGATAAAACTACTTTTTTTGGAGGGAAGATCAAAAACCCAAAAGAGGCTTATGTTTATTTTTCAAAAGAAGAAATGATCATAGATTCTGCAAAGATCAACCAAGATAACAGATTTTCATTTACTCTTGATTCAATAAAAACAGGTTTATATACTTTCAAACACGGTATTGAATTCCAATATTTATACCTTGAACCTCAGGATAGCTTATTAATTTATTTAAATACATGGGATTTTGATGAATCACTTATTTTTAGTGGAAAAGGGTCTGCAAAGAATAATTTTTTAATCAGTTTATTTATACAGCAAGAAGAAATTGAAAAAGAATTTAAATACTTTTACAATTTAAATGAAAAAGAATTTTCACAAAAAGTTGAAGATGGAAGAAATAAGCTATTGGCTCAGTATAATGAATTAATTAATACAAAAAATGAAGAACACTCCGATTTTTTTGATAATCTTACAAAAGCAATTATCAATTACCCGCTTTACAGTAAAAAAGAATATTACCCCTTAAGGCATACTGATGCTAATAATAAACATGATTACCCTGATGTGAGTGATGATTTTTATAGTTATAGAAAAAGCTTAGATTATAATGATGAATCAATTTTTATTTTAAGGGCTTATACTTATTATTTAGAATCACTTTTATATAACCTTGCCTATAATAAGCAAAAAAATAATCCTGCCAAAGATAATTTCTCTCTAAATTATATGGAATCTGTTAATGATATTTTGGTAAATAAAGATTTGAGAAATAAATATTTGGCTATGGGATTTTGGGGATCTTTTAAGGATCATCTCACTGAGAAACAACAAGAAGAAAGTCAAAAATATTTTTTTGAGAATTGTACTGATAAAACCTATATATCCGAAGCCAAGCAAGCTGTTAATCAATGTAAACAATTAAAAAATGGTGATAATTTCCCTGAATTAATTGTCTTCGATTCTAATAGCAACAAAATCAATATTTACGAAATAATTAACGATAAGAGAACAGTCGTTTACTTTTGGCCAAAACAACCAAGTGGAATTGAAAAAATTTTAAAGAAATTATCTATATACAAAGAAAAATATCCTGAGATTTTATTTGTTGGTATTGAAAGAAATAAAACAAATGATAAATGGAAAGAATTTTTAGTTTCAAATAAATTATCTGATCATTCCCAATTCAGGATCGATAATAATTGTAAAATATATTCATGGTTTGATGGAGATATGGCAAGAGCAATAATTGTTGACAACAAAAATATTGTGAAGAAAAGTTTCTTATTTTTTAATGACTCTTACATTTTAGAAAAAAATCTCCACTTCCTTAAAAAACAATAATTTATAGCTTTCCCTGCAAAAATTAGCTTACTTTTGCAATTCTGTAAATTTTGGTCTATAAAACTGTAAACCTTTTATTTACTCAATGAGACTTTTACAAAAATCTCCTTTGGCAAATAAGTTCGACGTCTGAGAAAAATTAAACCTGCATTCCCGACACGTTAAGCGAGATATGAGGACATTAATTTTTTAGAAAGAAGAAAGATTAGCCTAAAAGGTTTAATCATTGTTATTTATTAATTTTAAAAAGGTCTCTTAATTTAATTATATAAAACTACCATATATGCCTTCATTCAAAGATCTTGGTTTAGGTCAGGATATTATAAAAGCTCTTATCAAACTTGGTTATGAAAAACCAACTCCTATTCAGGAAAAAGCTATTCCTCAAATTTTTAATTCTAAAAAAGATCTAAAAGCATTTGCACAAACCGGTACCGGTAAAACAGCAGCTTTTAGCTTACCTATCTTAGATCAATTAGATTCTAAAACAAAAGATCCGCAGGCTATTATTCTTTCGCCAACACGTGAACTTGCTATTCAAATTGCCAAAAACATTAATGAGTTCGCTGAAAATATGGATCAGGTTAATATTTTAGCTGTTTATGGTGGTTCAAATATTGAAGATCAAATTAAAAGGTTGAGAAAAGGTGTACAAATTGTTGTTGGCACACCGGGAAGAACAGTTGATCTAATTAAAAGAAAACGTCTTAATTTACAAAATATTAAATGGCTGGTACTCGATGAGGCTGATGAAATGCTCAAT